>JANXVS010000267.1 GCA_025351555.1 Pseudomonadota bacterium
CGTGCGCCCGATGGGAGCGGGCCAAGAGCTGACGGGACTCAAGCGCGGAGGCGAAGAATTTCCCGTCGAGATTGCGCTCAGCCCGGTCAATACGCCGGACGGTCAGATGATCGTCGCGGCGATCCGTGACATTTCCGAAACCCAACGCGCGCGGCAGGCGCTGGTGCGCGCACGCTACGATGCGTTCGTAACGCAGATCGGACAGCTAGCGCTGGCCGCTCCGAGTCTCGACACGGCGATAGAGCACACTCCCAAGCTTGCAGCCAACGCGTTGAACGTCGCCGCGGTTGCAATCGTGTTTCGGCACGCCCAGCGGCGGGCACTGCAAGTGCGCGCCGCCTTTGGTTTGCCGGACGAATTGTTCGATGCGCTACCCTCGGTCTTGTCGCCGCCGGATGCGCCGGGACGCCTATTTGCGACTGACCAGCCGACTATTCTGAAAGATTGTGCTGAACGCTCCGCGCCAATGGACGCCACGTTGCTCGCCGCGTCCGGCTTCGCAAGCGCTGTCTTGGTACCGTTGATCGACCGTGGGGAGGCGATGGGAACGCTGGTTGCGCTGTCGCGTGAGCCGCGCCAGTTCGATCATGATGCGGTGCATTTTCTGCAGTCGATCGCAAATTTGCTTGGCGCCGCCATGCAGCGTATCCGCATGGAGGAGAAGCTCTCGCACGCGCAGCGTTTGGAGGCTGTCGGTCAATTGACCGGCGGCATTGCGCACAATTTCAACAATCTGCTTACGGTAATTTCAGGCAATTTGCAGATTCTGGAAAGCGAGCTGACCGATCGGCCGCAGGCACGCGAGGTGATCAGCAGTGCGCTGCGCGCCGTGGACCGTGGTGCCGAACTGACGCGCAAACTGCTTGCATTCGCGGGGCGCCAGCGCCTGTTGCCGAGCGCCTGTGATCCGCGACGACTGCTGAGCGATCTCGACGGCATGCTCAAACGCACGCTTGGCGAAACGATTGCGCTGGAAATCGGGTGTCCTGACGATACGCCGGCCGTATTTGCCGATCCGGGGCAGCTCGAAGCGGCACTGGTCAATCTCGCGCTCAATGCACGCGACGCGATGCCGCGCGGCGGGTGCCTGAGCATCGCCGCCGAAAAACGCCACTATCGCGATTTCAGCGCCGACGGAGAACGCAAACCAGGCGACTATGTCGTGTTCACCGTCTGCGATACCGGGTTCGGCATGCCGCCGGACGTGCTCGCACGTGCATTCGAGCCGTTCTTCACGACCAAGGACCACGGCAAGGGCAGTGGTCTGGGTCTGAGCATGGTTTACGGCTTCGTCAAGCAGTCCGAGGGGCATCTTGCGGCTGACAGTCAGCTTGGCTATGGAACGAAAGTCGAAATGCACTTGCCTGTGGCGAAGTCTGCGCTGAAAAAAAATGCGGACTTCCCTTCAGGTCTGCATTCCGGCGGTAACGAAATCGTCCTCGTGGTCGAAGACGAAGCGGAGGTGCGGGGTATCGCGATTGCGTTTCTACGCTCGGCAGGTTACTCCGTGTTGGCGGCAGAAAACGCTGACACAGCACTCGCGCTCATCACAGAGGAGCCTGCTATTGCGCTCGTATTTTCCGATGTCGTGCTGGGCAGTGGCATGAGCGGCGTAGATATCGCACACGAGGCACGCCGGCGGCGACCGGGCTTGCCAGTGTTGCTCACGTCCGGTTACGAACGCGCGACATTGGATGGTGAAGGCAACAAGGCGGATGCGTTCCAATTGTTGCAGAAGCCCTACTCGCGCGAGAATCTCGTGAGCGCGGTACGCGCCGCTCTGGATCTCCGCTGAGGCTGTGATGTTCGCTACGCGCTAGCGTATTCAGTGCACACGTGCCTCTGTGCCGATCGTGCCGCGCAACGCCACCGCATCCAGAATGCATACCTCACGCCATTCCACGGAAATGCAACCTTGCGCACTCAGGCGAGTCAGTGCGCGTGTCACGGTCTCATGTTTGAGCGCGAGAAAGCTGCCAATGTCGGCGCGGCTCATGCGCAGCACGAAATGCCTGTTGCTGAAGCCCAGCGCCTCGTGGCGTGCGGCGACATCGAGGAGGAATGCGGCTACGCGCTGTTCGGCGCTCAAGGTTCCGAGCGCCAGCATCCAGGTGCGATCGCTGCGAATTTCTGCTGCCAACGCCGCGGTCAACTGCGCCTGCAACTCGGGGATCCGTGCACACGCGGTCAGTACGGCGGGGTAGGGCAGTTCCCAGACTTCACTCGTATCCAGTGCGACTACATCGCAGGCATAGGTCTTCATGCCGATCGATTCAACGCCCAATAATTCGCCGCGCATGCGAAAGCCGGTGACCTGCTCACGCCCATCCTCGGCTACCAGGCTGGCTTTGAGAAAGCCGGCGTGGATCAGGAACAACGCGTTGAACGCCTGACCGGCTCGGTACAGGTACTGACCGGCTTCGAGCTTGCGGCGCGTGACGGGAACATGCGTACTCAGTTCGCCAAGATTGATCTGGCTGCTTGCGGCGGTTGGCGCGAACGGCAGTCTGGCTGATGCAGAAGATGGGGTCGTTCGTGCGGCGGTGGCGTCCATTTGAGCTGCTCCCGATTAGGTGTCGTGGTGTTCCAAACGTGGCGCCAGCGTAGTCCTGACGGGTGGCGTACCAACAACTCCACTGCAACGATCGGTAACAATTTGTAACAGCGTGCTTGGCCAGATGCGTACGCGCAGTTGACTTCGCTCAATATCGCCAACGCAGCAATAGCGATACTGCGTGCATGAACAACCTGCACTACCCTAGCCTTAGCATCGCTCCTCGCGACGGCGATTCGCCGTTTGTCGATGCTGCGGCTGTGGACGCGTGGGATGCCTGGTTTCGCTGGCGAAATCACGGTACTTTGCGTGATCTCACCGTCGATGCGACCTGGGATCGTGTCGCGACGGCTCTTGCGTCCGTTGAGTCTGCCGGTTCTGCCCTGACCTGGAAGCGTCGTTTCTCGGATGCATTCGCGTCGTGGCAACTGTTGCTCGATGAGCGCATTCTCGCGACGGCCGGAACCGAGCAGACCGGATGGGCCGGCGATGGGCTTGTAGCGGTCTTGAACGTCGCCGGCTTTGTGCGCGCTCCGTCGACACTGCAAGCATCTTTCGATCAGGTGGCGTTCGAAGAACTGGCGGCGCTCGCGGTGCGGGCACTGGATGACGCCGCCGAACTGGCGGCAAGTCAGGCACCTGTCGATAGTGGTTTCAGGATTGGGATCATCGGTCTCGCCGACGCGCTCGCGCTGCTCGGTCTTGCGTACGACAGAGCGGATGGACGTGCGCTGGCGGCGCTGGCCGCTCGCTCGCTCGCGCAGGGTTGCCAGCGCGGATCATCGCAACTAGCGTGCGAACGCGGCGCACCGGCGCCCTGCACAGAGGCGTGGCGTTTGCGTGCAACGGCGCAAGAGGTTGCGTCAGAAATCATTGTTGAAGCGGAGCGTAAAGGTATCCGGCACCGGTGCCTGACGGCGATTACTTCCCAACCAAGACTCGCGTTGTTCGCAAATAATGTTGCCGATGCACTGGACCCATTTATCAACGCGTCACGGCCAGACCATGCCGCAGCGAGTGACCCGCAACGTGTTGTGCCGGGTCGCACTCATGCCATTGCGCCGAACCACCTACCGATTTACTCGCCCCAAGGATCGGCGCTGGATTGCGCCGCATCGGTTGCCGCGCAATTGGCGCTGCGCGCGGCGATGCGGAACTGGCTCGACGAGCCGATCGACTACCCGCTGCTTGTTGACGGCGAACCTGGCGAGAAGCAATTGGCGCTATGGGCCGCCATGGTTGCCCAGATCGGGCTGCCGCAAGCGCGCTGGCGCCAACCGGACCATCGCGTGCGTACGACACCGCTGGCGTAAATTCGCCAGGTTGTAGACATGGCGCACGTGACGAACTCTTGCTGGATACGCGCACGCAAAAGTGTCACCCCGCTTTGCATTCGTACTTTGCGCTATCGGCGAATTCGACGAGAATCTCGCGTGCCTGTTGCTGCAAAGCATGATAGTTGCGTTCCAATTCCCCGGCACGTGGCGTGGCATGGACCAGCCGGTTCAGAACGCCTTTTAA
>JANXVS010000268.1 GCA_025351555.1 Pseudomonadota bacterium
ACACGAAGAACATTGTATCTGCAGGCAGTGGTGCAGTGCAACGCGTCACCTGAACGGCAACTGGACTAGTACCCGATTGTGCTGTGCAAAAACATCCCCACTTGCTTTAGGCTAGACAGCATCGACATCCCGGCAAACGCGTCTCGCACGACGCCGCCAAGCGCTGCAAGCGGAGCCTTAGATCCCATGTCACTGAAGTCCATGCATAAAATCGTTGGCCTGAGCGCCGCGTTGGCCCTGCTGGCAGGCTGCGCCACGCCGATGCCGCGCAAGGACGATCCGCACGAAGCGTTCAACCGCAAGATGTATGCGTTCAACGATTTCGCTGATCGCGTCGCCATCCGACCGGTTGCGGTGGGCTATCGCAAGATCACCAACCAGACCACGCGCACCCTGATCAGCAATTTCTTCGCCAATATCGAATCGCCAGTCACCATCGCCAACGACATCCTGCAGGCCAATCCCAAGGAAGCGTTCAAGGCGACCAACCGGCTGGTGATCAATAGCACCATCGGCGTGCTCGGGCTTTTCGATCCAGCCAGCGAATTGAGCATTGATGCCAGCACGACCGATTTCGGTGTCACCCTGGCCAGATGGGGTGTGCCTGAAGGCCCTTACCTGGTGCTGCCGCTGATCGGTTCGACCACGGGCCGCGATGCAGCCTCTTTCCCGGTAGACCGGTTCTTGTTTGATCCGCTGTCCTGGTATGCGCGCAGCCACGTCTTCAACCTGCATGCCGAATATCTGCCGACGGTCGCCCATCTCGTCACCATCCGTTCCAGCGCGATCGATGCAGAAAGCCTGCTTGAGGGCGCCTACGATCCCTACGTGTTTTACCGCGACGCCTATCGCCAACGCCGCCTCTACAATATCTATCGCGGCGAGCCGCCGATGGAAGTGATCCAGTCGCTGCAGGGCGTCGACGACGTCGAGGATTCGGACAAGCTGCTGGAAGAACAGCAGCAATACGAGAAGCAGCACAAGAAGCCGGAAGACGGTGCGAGCCCGAAGCAATAAGAAGCGCTACGCCAACCCCAGCAACCCCTCCACGTCGCACAGCCGCGCCAGATTGCGCAGCCCCTGCGGCGCGCGCAGATAGTGCAGCGTCGCACCCTGGCGGCGCGCCTGTGCGGTCCAGGCAATCAGTACCGCCAACGTGGCGCTGTCGGCGTTTTCCAGCGAGGCAAGATCCAGATCGAGCGTCGCGCCCGTGCGCGTAAGCCTTGGCGCCTGCGTCAACGCGCGTGCGGCGTTCGCAAACGAGATCGCCCCCGACACGCGCAGCGTGCCCATCGTGTCGGATTCGAGACTGAAGAAAGGCGCAGGGTTCAATGCTTCTTTTCCTGCTCCATGTTCTCCAGCGCCTTGGCGCCTTGCGATTCGAGCCGTGTGGTCAGCGCGTCGAGGCTGGACTTGCTGATTTCCTGCGCAACCTGATTGCGATAATTGGTGATGTAGGAAATGCCTTCGATGATCACGTCGTAGGCTTTCCACTCGCCTTCCTTGGTCTTGCGGAAGGCGTAGTCCACCGGCACGACCTTGCCATCGTCGAGCACGACCTGAGTGCGCACCAGGGTACGTTTTTCGTTGAGTTCGCCTTGGAACGGCAGCACGCGCACGCGGCCTTCGGTGTACTTGAGCAGGCCTTCGGCATAGCGGTGCGTGATCGAGTTGTACATCGCCTTGGCAAAGCGCGCGCGCTGTTCGGGCGAGGCGGTGCGCGCATTCTGGCCGAGCACCAGGATCGAGGCATAGTCAATGTCGAAATGCGGCAGCACGATGCCGTCGATGACCTTGAGCAGAGATTCGCGGTCCTTGCTCAACTCGGCGCGGCGCGCCTCCATGGTCTTGGCCAGGTCGTCGACCAAACCCTGCACCACCTGATTCGGCGAAGCAGTTTCCGCATGCGCGCCCAGCGCGAAGGTCAGACAAAGTATACAAAGTAAAGAATTTATAAAGCGCATTGTTTCACCTATTTCTTGTCATTCGGTGGGGTTGCGTCGGGCTTGGCATCAGGTTTGGCTTCGGGCTTGGCAGCGGCCTTGTCACCACCTTTGCCGGCATCGCCGCCGACCAGATATTTGCCGATCAGCTCTTCCAGCTGCATCGAACTCTGGGTCAGCACGACTTCGTCGCCGTTCTTGAACATGTCTGGCGAACCACCCGGCTGGATGGCAACGTACTGGTCGCCCAATAAACCGCTCGTGAACACGGCGGCGGCCGAATCATCGGGAATCTTGTCGAAACGCTTGTCCAGCGACAGCGTCACCAGCGCATCGAGCTTGTCCGCTTCAAGCTGGATGCCGCTGACGCTGCCCACGCGCACGCCCGCCACCTTCACCGGCGCGCGCAGCTTGAGCTGACCGATATTGGTGAAACGCGCCTTCAACGCATAGCTGGCGCCCTCGCGATAGTTGGCCAGGCTCGATGTCTGTGTTGCCAGATAACCGAGCGCGGCGAAACCGAGCAGGATGAACAGGCCGGTGCCGATCTGGAAGGATTGTCGTTGTGCCATGGGAGTTACCTTTGCGTCACATCAGGTGACGTCACATCAAGAATGCGGTCATTATGAAATCGAGTACGAGCGTGGCGATCGATGAAAACACCACGGTGCGCGTGGTCGCATAGGCGACGCCTTCGCTGGTCGGTGGCGTGGTATAGCCCTGGTAGGTTGCGATCAGGGTGATGACGGCGCCAAACGCGGTGCTCTTCCAGACGCCGTTGAGGATGTCGTCCCAGACATCCACGTTCGAGGTCATGTTCGACCAGAACGTGCCGTTGTCCAGACCGAGCCAGCTCACGCCAACCAGATGCGCGCCGAGAATGCCGAGCGCGTTGAACACGCAGGCCAGCAGCGGCATCACGATGATGCCGGCGAGAAAGCGCGGTGCGACGACATAGGCCATCGGATCGACCGCCATCATTTCCATCGCATCGAGTTGGTCGGTCGCGCGCATCAGGCCGATCTCGGCGGTGATCGACGTCCCAGCACGACCCGCAAACAGCAGCGCCGTGACCACCGGACCCAATTCGCGATATAGCGACAGCGCGACCACGGTGCCGAGAGCCGCCGTGCCACCGAAGATCGACAGCGTGTGATACAGCTGCAAACCAAGCACCATGCCGATAAACAGGCCGCAGGTCATGATGATGACCAGGCTCATCGCGCCGACAAAGTATACTTGGCGCACGGTTTCGCGCAGATGGCGCAGGCTGCGCGGAATCGCACGCAGGATCTGGAACAGGAAAATGCCGCAGGCGCCGATTTGCGCGATGCCTTCGCCCAGCGGCAGGTTGGCTTTGCGCACGGCGCTCATGGCTTGGCTCCGACAAGGCCAAGCTGTGTTGCATAGTCTGGGGCCGGATAGTGGAACGGCACCGGCCCATCGGCCTCGCCGCTGAAGAACTGTTTTGTCCAAGGCGTTTCGCCGCGTGCCAGATCATCCGGTGTGCCATGCGCGGCGATCTTGCCGGCGGCGAGCAGATAAATCTGGTCGGCAATACGGCTCACCGCCGCCAATTCATGCGCGACGAGGATGCTGGTGATGCCGAGCGTCTGATTGAGGGTGCGGATCAATTTCAAAATCTGATTCAGCGCGATCGGATCCAGGCCGACGAAAGGCTCGTCGTAGATGATCAGCATCGGATCACGCACGATGGCCCTGGCAAGAGCTACGCGCCGCATCATGCCGCCGGACAGCTCGGCCGGCATCAACTCGGCGGCGCCGCGCAAACCTACTGCCTGCAACTTCGTCAGCACGATGTTGCGGATCAACTCTTCCGGGAGTTTCAGATGCTGGCGCAAGGGAAAGGCGACGTTCTCGAACACCGAGAAATCTGTCAGCAGCGCCGAGTTCTGGAACAGATAGCCGATGCGCTCGCGCAAGTCGAACAGGGCTTCGCGGCCGATGCGCGCGATGTTCTGCCCATCAACCATGACTTCGCCAGCATCCGGCCCGAGCTGGCCGGTGATGTGCCGCAGCAGAGTCGTCTTGCCGGTACCGCTGGGACCCATGATCGCGGTGATCTTGCCGCGCGGGATATCCAGATCGACGCCATCGAAGATCAGCTTGTCGCCCAGACGCGTGCGCAGACCGCGGATGCTTATCAGGGCGTCGGTTGGGATTGCTGGCTGTAAGTCGCGGGGTTTGGACAAGAGCGTCGGGGTTTGATGACGGCGCGCGAACGACGCCAGAGTGGCGCTACCTTACCCGAGCGTGGCGTATTGCGGAAGCTGGACACTCACCGCGGTTAAGCGCAGCGTCAGCAGAGGTGAACACGATCAATCCGCCTGCAGCAACTTCGCCAACAGCTTCGAGTGATCGCACTTCGGCGCAGCGCGTCCCTGCCGCCGGTCTTCCACAATCGTGCGCAGCGCGGCAAGTGTGGCCGCGAAATCGTCATTGACCACGCTGTAGTCGAACTCCGCCGCGTGCTCCAGATCCCGGCGTGCATCGGCCAGACGCCGGCGAATGACCTCTTCGCTGTCCGAAGCGCGTGTGCGCAAGCGTCGTTCCAGCTCACGCCGCGATGGCGGCAGGATAAAAATGCTCAGCGTGCCGGCAAGCTTCTCGCGCACTTGCCGCGCACCCTGCCAATCGATCTCGAGCAGCACGTCGCGGCCCTGCACCAAAGCGCGCTCCACTGGACCACGCGCGGTGCCCTTCAAATCGCCGTGCACGATCGCGTGCTCGAAGAATTCGCCGCGCGCAATCATC
>JANXVS010000281.1 GCA_025351555.1 Pseudomonadota bacterium
CGCGAGCTGACCGGCGGCAAGGCGCTGGAGATCTTGCCGGCGGAGGCTCCGCATCTGTTGCGGGCGCTCGCTTTCGGCGATCAGCACGCGATGGACGAACACGAATGGGCGGTCGCACGTGCTACCGGCATTCCGCATCTGATTGCGATCTCGGGCCTGCATATTGCTTTGTTTGCGGGCTTCGGCGTGATGCTCGTGCGCCTGCTGTGGAAGCTTGCGCCGCGGCTCACGCTGCGCTGGCCGGCGCCGCTCATCGAGGCGGTTGCAAGTCTGGTTTTCGCGATTGCGTACGCGACGATTGCCGGACTCGGCCTGCCGACGCGGCGTGCGCTGGTAATGATTGCGGCGCTGCTCGTCGCGAACCTCGCGCGGCGCGCGCGAGCACCGGTGCAAGGGTTGGCGCTTGCAGTGATCGTGTTGCTGGCGTGGAATCCGCTGTGCGTGTTGAGCGCCGGCTTCTGGCTGTCCTTCGTCGGTGTCGCCTGGTTGATGTTCTGCCTCGGCGGTTCGATGCAGCGGCACCGTTGGTGGCGCGAGTTGGTTACAGCGCAGGGCGTGGCGAGCCTCGGCCTTTTGCCGCTCGGCATCTGGTTCTTCGGCCAAAGCTCGCTGGTCGGACCGATCGCCAACCTGATCGCAGTCCCATGGATCTGCTTTCTGGTGCTGCCGCTAACCGTGCTCGCTGCCTTGATCATGCTTGCTGCGCCCGCACTCGGCGCGCCGCTGCTGCAGATCGCCGGTTGGGCGATGCAATCACTGTGGTGGCTACTCGAGCGCATAGCGTCGTGGCCCGGTGCGCTGTGGTTTTTTCCCGAGCCGGCGGTGTGGACTCTAATGCTGGCTATGCTCGGCGCGCTCTGGCTGCTGCTGCCACGCGGCGTGCCGGCACGCGCGCTGGGGCTACTGTTGCTGCTGCCACTGCTTTGGCCAGCGCGTGCGCCGTTGGCCGACGGCGCGGTCGAGGTGTTCATGCTCGATGTCGGCCAAGGTCTGGCTATGGTCGTGCGTACCCGCGATCACGCGCTCGTCTATGATGCCGGCGCGCGCTTCCCTTCCGGTTTCGATCTGGGCGATGCGGCCGTGGTGCCGGCGCTGCATGCACTGGGAATCGAGCATCTGGATCGCATGATCCTGAGCCATGGCGATAACGATCACGCGGGCGGCGCGGCCGCGGTTCTGGCCGCCTATCCGTCCATTCCGGTCGAATCTGGCGAGCCGGAACGTGTGCATGTGACGGCGACGCAATGCTTGGCGGGCGAAACTTGGACCTGGAATGGCGTGGTCTTTCGCATCGTGCATCCGCACGAGCCGCTGTCCACAAGCAACAATGACCGCTGTTGTGTGCTTGACGTGCGCAGCGGCGACAGCGAGCTGGTGCTCAGTGGCGACATTACTGCTGCAGTCGAAGCCGAAGTCGCTGCCGCACTGGTGCCGGTCGCTCCGCTGCTGGTATTGCAGGTGCCGCACCACGGCAGCAAGACCTCATCGAGCGCCGATTTTCTCGATGCACTCAAGCCCGCCTATGCGCTGGTGTCGGCCGGCTATCGCAATCATTTCAATCACCCCAATCCTGCGGTCGTCGCGCGCTATGTGGAGCAGGGTGTGAACTTGTTGAACACCGCACAAAGTGGATTTGTGGATATGCGTTTCAGCGGACACGCGCCGCCGCAAATCATCGAACGCGGACGCGTGGATCGCCACCCTTATTGGCGGGAGTAGTCAGGTGTTGTAGGCATACAAGGCGACTTCGTCCTTGTCGTCTGTCGGTCGAATCATGCGCTCGAACCGAAGTCCAAGTTTTTCCAGCACGCGGATGGAGCCGTGATTGTCCGGCGATGTGATCGCTACGACGCGTTTGAGTCCGATGTCGTTTTTCGCGTGCGCCATTACCGCACTGGCCGATTCACAGGCATAGCCTTTGCCGACGAACTGCGGCAGGAAGGCAAAGCCGATGTCGACGTCCACCAGCGTCTCGCGTTTCACCAGGCCGCAGATTCCAATCGGCGTCCCCGAGTCTTTCAATATCGTCAGATACAAGCCGAAGCCATGCCGGGCATAGCTTTCCATCGCACCCTTGCGTATGTAGTCGCGCGCATCTTGAAGCGTGCGGACGCCGCGGTCGCCGATGAAACGCAGCCACGACGAATCGTTGACGAGGGTGAAAATAAACTCGGCATCCTCGATCCCCTGGTGGCGCAGGATCAGCCGCTCGGTTTCCAGCACCTTCATGCGAGGCGTTCCAGCAAGGCCATCGCTGCGGCAGGGTTTCTTTGCTTGGCGCTGGCGATGAAATATATGTATACATCGCGCGGTTTTCCACTTTGTCCGTCCCTCGATGTCGGTACTGCGACGTGCGGCAAATCGTCAGGCTCACTGCCGCCGACCCAGACGCGCGCGCGCTTGGCCCAGATGTCCAGGGCATCGCCTGTGTATCCGACGGGATTGTCGGCGTGGCTGCGCATGAGGCGCGCGTAGACGAAGTCCCCGGTCAGATCGGCCAATGACGGATGCTCGGTCGAATCCGTGAACACCGTGGGTAGGCGGTGGATGCGTGCGAGTTCCAGATATTCGGCGCACTGGAAACTGGTGTTGCGCACTTCCAGCACATGCCGCAGCGCGATGCCGTCCAGTTCATGCGGCAGCAAGTCGGCAAACGCGGCAAAGTCATCATGTTCGAAGCGCTTGTGCGGTGGGAATTGCCAGAGGATTGGCCCGAGCCGGTCGCCAAGTTCCGCCAGGCCGCCGAATACGAACTCGTCGATCGTCTTGCCCGCATCGGCCAGGGTTTTTCGATCGGTGGTGTAACGCGGCGCCTTCAGCGAAAAAACGAAACCGTCCGGCGTTTCGCTGCGCCATTTGGCGTAGGTTGCCGGTTTCTGCGCTCCGTACCAAGTGCCATTGATCTCGATCGTGCTGAGCTGGAGGCTGGCGTATTCCAGTTCGCGCCGTTGCACAAGTCCGTCGGGATAAAAATTCTTGCGCCAGGGCGCAAAAGTCCAGCCGCCGATGCCGACGCGGATATGACCATACTTCGTCGATGCCATCATGCTCGCCTGTTCATTTTCTCAGCGACTATGCTGCGCGCGTTGCGCCAACGCCAAAGCCATTCTAGCGCCACGACACACCTGCGCGGGGGTTGTCAGATCGACCGCCAACGCACACACTGCGCACCTGCCTTTCCCGCGGAACCCGCCCGATGGCCACCTTCGATCTGTTCAGACGTTTTTTCGGCGCGACGCTCGGAGAATCGGATCGTCGCGAAAAGACGCGCATCAATGCCCGTGAAGGCACGCGCATTCTGATCGTCGACGATTCACCGACGATTGTGGCGCTACTGCGCAAATTCCTGAAGCAAAGTGGTTACATCACGCTGGAGGCAGGCGATGCGGAAAAGGGCGTCGAGCTGGCGCGTGCCGAACGGCCGGACATGATCTTTCTGGACATCGTCTTGCCGGGAATGAATGGATTTGCCGCGCTGCGCATGCTGCGGCGTGATCCGGCGACGCGCGAAATTCCGATTGTGATGATCAGCGGCAATGAACAAGCCACCGAACAATTCTATGCCCAGCGCATCGGCGCCGATGACTTCATGAAGAAACCCTTCTCGCGGTTCGAAGTCTTCGCGCGCATCGAGCGCCTGCTCGATGCCGATCGCGTGCCCAAGCGTCCGGCACCCTCGCCCGCACGCTGATCAGCGCATCAATGCGCCTGCGCCACTATCGATCGTTCGCGTTGTGCCTTGGCCTCGTTGGCGTAGTCGCGCTTGGCGGTTGTGCACACGTCATCTATTTGCCGCGCCTGGGAATGCCTTCGGAACCGGCGCCTTCGGCATCTTCGCCGGGCCGTTATGAAGCGCTGTTCGGCGGCGACGCACAGGCGGTCGCCGAACTACGCGCTGCGCCGCCGCCCTCACAGCCGGAAGTCGCCGACAGCCAGTCGCCGGCGGGCGATGAGCACGTACTTACGGCGAAAGGGTTTGTGCATATCGGCGACGGCTACTATGCCGGCATCGACGCTGAGGCGCGCGTGTGGCTGTTGCGGAAGGCGCACGACGTTGGCGCGGACAAGGTGTTTGTCTATGCCGTGGCCGCGAGTGCGGACGCATCATCGCCGTCGCTGCGAGCCGCGTATTACGTGCGTTTCAAGTTGCCGTTTGGCGCCAAGTTCCGTGATCTGACCGCCGTCGAACACGATACCTTGGGCGCGAGCGGCGTGCAGCTGGGTACGGTGATCGGCGGTTCGCCCGCAGCCGAAGCGAATCTTCGCAGCGGCGATTTCGTACTCAAATTCAATGGCGAAACCGTCCGCGACCGCGCCGGGTTCGAGCAACAGCTGCGCGCGCACATGGGCAAGCGCGTCACCCTGACAATCAGCCGCGATGGCGTGGCCATGCAGCGTCTGGTGCGTCTGGGCCTGCTCGCGAGCGAGATCGGGACGCACAAGTAACGATTACGGGTGGCGGCGCGTCTGTCAATCATGAAAGTCCACCCGTGCCAGAGGGGTCGGTAAACTCGGATCGCGTGGATTGCATGCGTCGATTTGCGTCGCGTTAGACTGCAGCGACTGATCGGGAACGAAGGAACAGGGTGGTGAAATTTCGCTGGCACGGCGTCATCGCAGTATACTTTTTCCTGATGCCGGGGCTCGGCGCGGCGGAACTGACTGTGCAGATCACCGACGCGCACGGCGCATCGGTTGCCGATGCTGTGGCCATGGTCATCCCGCGGCCGGGAACCGCGACGCCAATGCGTCAATTGGCGGCTGAAACCAAAACCATCGACCAGAAGAATGAGACGTTCATTCCCTACGTCCAGATTTTCCGGCCTGGCGACGCTGTGGTATTCCACAATGCTGACCATACCCGCCATCATGTTTATTCGTTCGCACCCGCGCGTCAGTTCGAGTTCGTGC
>JANXVS010000286.1 GCA_025351555.1 Pseudomonadota bacterium
CGGTGCCAATCCTGCCACCAGCTTAGTCACCTCTGGCAATCTCAAGATCGGCACGCTGAGCGTTCCCGCCGGCAACTACACTCTCTACACTTTGCCAGCCGCGCCCGGCATGCCATGGCGCGTGTCGGCATCGAGTGTGCAGTGCACTTCGTTCACGTCGCCGTTTGTATCTTTTTTCACTTCTGTACATTTGTCTGAACTTCGGCATCGCGGGCGAATTCGGCGGCAGCTGCAATCTGCGCTTCGATGACACCAATCCGACCAAGGAAGATGTGGAATACGTCGAGGCAATCAAGGCCGACGTGCGCTGGCTCGGTTTTGACTGGAGCGAACTGCGCCACGCCTCGGATTATTTCGAGACTTTCTATCTTTGCGCGGAAAAGCTTATCGGCGACGGCTGCGCCTTCGTCTGCGATCTGACCGCCGACCAAGTGCGCGAATACCGCGGCACCCTGACCGAACCCGGGCGCAATTCGCCATATCGCGAGCGCAGCGCCCGAGAAAATATCGACCTGTTCCGGCGCATGCGCGCGGGCGAGTTCGCCGATGGCGCCAAGACCGTGCGCGTGAAGATCGACATGGCCAGCGGCAATATCAATCTGCGCGACCCGGCCATCTACCGCATCCGTCACGTCGCGCATCAGAACACTGGCGATGCCTGGTGCATCTATCCGATGTACGACTACGCGCATTGCATTTCCGACGCAGTCGAAGGCATCACGCATTCGCTGTGCACGCTGGAATTCGAGGATCACCGGCCGCTGTACGACTGGTGTCTGCAGCAGATCGACCTGCCGAATCATCCTGAACTGTTAAGGCCGCTGATCGATGCGGGCCTGAAGACTCCGGTGAGCACGCCGCGCCAGATCGAGTTCGCACGCGGCAATCTCGACTACAGCGTGATGAGCAAGCGCAAGTTGATGGAACTGGTGGCCACTGGCCTGGTCGACGGCTGGGACGATCCACGCATGCCAACGCTGTCGGGCGTGCGGCGGCGCGGCTTTCCGCCGACGGCGATCCGCGCGTTCTGGGAGCGCGCCGGCGTAACCAAGCAGAATTCGACGATCGAATTCAGCGTGCTCGAAGGCTGTGTGCGCGAGGTGCTCGACGCCAGCGCACCGCGGCGCTTTGCGGTTCTCGACCCGCTCAAACTCGTCATCACGAACCTGCCGGAAGATCACGCCGAGACCCTGACCTTTCCCAATCATCCGAAGAATGAAACTTTCGGCACGCGCACCGTGCCGTTCGCGCGCGAGCTATGGATCGAACGCGAGGATTTCATGGAAGTCCCGCCGAAAGGTTTCCATCGTCTCGTGCCCGACGGTGAAGTGCGTCTGCGCGGCGTCGGCATCGTCAAATGTACAGAAGTAGTAAAAGATACAAGTGGAAACGTAAACGAAGTGCGCTGCACGCTCGATGCCGACACGCGCCACGGGATGCCGGGAGCGGATCGCAAGGTCAAGGGCACGATCCATTGGGTCAGCACACGGCATGCCGTGGCCGCCGAAATCCGCCTATACGATCGCCTGTTCGACGTGGCCGATCCGGACGACGACAGCGGCGGCAAGACCTACCGTGATCATTTGAATCCGCATTCGCGGCGCGTAGTGCGGGGTTTTGTCGAACCGGCACTCGGGGAAGTTGTCCCCGGCATGGCCTGCCAGTTCGAGCGCATCGGCTATTTCGTCGCCGATAGCCATGACCATGCATCAGGCAGGCCGGTGTTCAATCGCACCGTGACTTTGCGCGACTCGTGGGCGAAGGCGACCGGCAAGTGAGGTAGACATGATCCTCGCGCAAGTGCATCTGACTCTGCCGATATGGCTGCGCGAGGTCGTGGATGAATCCCGCCTCTACGCCGACGACGAGTCGCGCGTGGCGCTGGCAATCGAGCTGGCGCGCTGCAATGTGGAAAATACTACTGGCGGTCCGTTTGGCGCGGCCGTGTTCACTGGCGCAGGGCAGCTGATATCGGTCGGCGTCAATCGTGTCGTGCCGCAGAACTGCTCGGCCGCGCATGCCGAAATGATGGCCTACATGCTTGCGCAGGCGCGCCTGCAGCGGCATCGGCTGAACGAGAACGGCGAGCGTTTCGTGCTCGCCACCAGCGCGCAACCGTGTTGCCAATGCTATGGCGCGACAGTGTGGGCCGGTATCGATGAACTGCTGATCGGCGCACGTTCGCAAGACGTGGAAGAACTCACTGAATTCGACGAAGGCCCGCTGCCGGCGGACTGGGTTGGCGAACTGGAAAAACGCGGCATCGCGGTCAAACGCGATATTTTGCGCGAGCAGGCACGCGAGGTATTTCTGCGCTATCGCGAGTTGGGTGGCGGCAAGTACTGAATCTTCCTTCGCAATCGCCGAAAACTTCTCCTGCATTTTCGGCATACCGGCCATCCATGGCCATAAAAAAAACGGGGCGCCGAAGCGCCCCGTGAATGCATATCCCAGCTCCTGTACGACTGGCCTCAGTCGCCCAGACCGTCCTTGAACAGCAGGTCCGGAATCGGTACCGGAATCAACGTGGCCTGCGGCGCGCCATTCGCGTTGTCCATGGTCACCGCCATGATCCCCAACGGCGACGGCGTCGCGTTCCATTCCGCGAGATTGATCGGAGCGAGCGCGATCAGGGCCGAGCTATTGGGCGCGACTGTCGTCGTCGCGGCTGAAGGCAGAGCCGGCGCGAAGGCATTGAAGGCCGCCGGTCCCGGCAACGATTCGCTGCTTCCATCCAGGCTGAAGGCACTCAACGCGTACTGGAAGCGCGGCGCAGCTGCGGTCACGCCCATCTCGGACGCCTTCACCAGCAACTCGATCGAGGTGCCGTCGGTGGGCGCATCCGCGATGCGCAAGGCGCCTCTCGCACCGTTGCTCAACTTAATACTTTGTGAGCAGAGCGTGCCGTTGGGCGCATTCGCATTCAGCGCAGAGCAATTTGCCGCGACGACCACGTATTCGGGGATACCGTCGCCGTTGAGATCGACAAGGATGTCCCATTCATTCGGAGCGGCATTGGAGAACCGCGTGAACGTGTTGATCGCGAACAGCACGTAATTGTCGGTGGGGCTGGCCGGGAATGCGGTTGCTCCGACCGCGCGGGTGTCAACGAACGCGATGCCCTGCGGCGTCCCGCTCAAACCCCACTGGAAGACGTCGGTCGTGGCCGGAATCGCAGCACCCGGATTCGTTTCGGTCAGGTGACTGTTGGTCCAGACCGGTTTGACGACGGCGCCTTGCGAGCGCACACGCGGCACCAGGTAATACGGAATCGTCAGGCTCGCACCGCCATTCATCGACGGATTGGCCGGCGTCAGCGTTACCGTTCCGGCCACTTCGCTATAGACATCATTACCGCCGCCGTCGTGCGTCGTGCCAACCGTTGCTGCGGGTATGTTCACGTCAACGAACACATAGGCGTCGCCCCCGGCTGCAACCGTGATCGTGGAGCCAAGGATCGAGACCGTGTGCGGAACGCTGCCGAGCGCAGTGCTCGTCACATTGAACGTTGCCGCGGCCGCGCCGTTGTTGTGGACGTCGACGAGGGCGTTCGAGGTATGGTCACCGACGAATTCGGCAAACCCGAAGGACAGCGGATCCGGAGCCGCATCCGTGCCGACGACGACCGTCTGCGTGTTCGTTGCCGCCAGCGGCTGCACGACACCTGTACCGGCGAGGCGCGGCTTGTAGTTGATCATCTGCACGGGGTCGCCCGTCTCCGTGATGGCGGCGCGCAAGTCGCGCTCGCTCCAGCCCGGATGCGCCTGGCGCACGAGCGCCGCGACGCCAGCGATATGCGGCGTGGCCATCGACGTGCCGGAAAGGCCGACTCCGTCGTTGAACTCGCCGTACCCCGCTGAGAAGATGCTCACACCGGGTGCTGACACACTGGGCTTGAACAGGCTGTCGCCGTAGCGCGGACCGCCCGAACTGAAGCTGGCGACCTGCTCGAAACCCGGATTCGGCAACGTACCGCCCGCCGTAAGGGTTGCGGTCGTGGGTCCCCCCGCCCCCCCTGGTACGGCGCCGGTCAGGGCTACCGTATCCGCCTTCTTCACACCCAGAAACGGAATGGCGACCCCGGGGATCGGCCCTTCGAACGGCGGGAAATTCGACGTTGAGCTGTCGATCATCGCCACCGCGGCGGCGCCGTGATTCTGACCAGATTGCGCACGTTGAACGCGTGCGCAGGTACCGCGTTTGGTCACGACCAGTTTGCCCGTGACCGGGTTCAACGGGTTGGTGTATTCCGAATCGGTACAGCCCAGCGATATCGTACCGTCCCCATTGCGCAGCACCACGATGCCGAGCGGCGGCACCGGAAGCGGCGCGCGATTGGAATTTTGCGCGACCAGCGGCCCGCCGACATCCAGCGTCATATTGACGGTGGGGAAGCTGGCGGTGGCATCCATCGCGGCAGCGGTAATGACGGCACTGCCCGAAGCCGGCGACGAAGTGATGTAGGGTGCCGGTCCGGCGTTGCCGGAAGCGGCAACCACGGTGATTCCCGCCAGCGCCGCGTTCTGCGAAGCCACGGCATCAGCGCTATCGCCAAGGCCGAAGTTCGAACCCAGCGACATGCTGATCACATCCATGTTGTTGTTCACCGCCCAATCGATCGCATCGGTCACGACATTGGTCGAGCCGGCGCAACCGAACACGCGGACGGAATAAAGATCCGCCTTCGGCGCCACGCCGGGGCCGACCTTGAACAGGGTGTTGTAGGTGGTGTTGTCATACGGACCGGCATATGTCGACCCGTTCAGATTCACGCCAAACCCGGTCGCAGTGCCGGCAACGTGTGTGCCGTGGCCGTTGCAGTCGAACGGGTTCGGATCCGGTTGCGGGACGCTGCCGGCGGTGTTGGCGTTGTAGGCGTCACCGACTAGGTCGATGCCGCCTTTGACCTTTGCCGCGAGCACGCCGAACATGCTCGGATCAGCGGGCTGGGTGCTGTTGCTGACTGCGAAATTGAAGGCTCCCTGCGTGCCGGGTCCGCCGAAATCGGAGTGCGTGTAGTCGATACCGGTGTCGATGATGGCGATCTTGATGCCTTCGCCACGATAGCCGGGAATGCCCGCCCAAACCGCCGGCGTGCCGAGGAACGGTACGCTGACCGCATTGTTCAGTTCGTAGGTGCCGACCGGCAGTACACTGACGACGCCGGGCAGGGTCTTGAGCTTGGCCACATTGCCCTTGGTCACGTCGACCTTGATGCCGTTCAGCGCACCGGAGAAGTGCGCCAGTTCCTTGGCACCGAGGTTCTTGAGCGCTTTGGCGATGGACGCATGCTGTGCCGCAATCGCATTGGCGATGGCATTGCGCTTTGCGTCGGACACCTTGTGTCCCGGCGCCTTGGCGCGCGCTTCGGCCAACGATGGCTCGGACATCGTCACCACAACCATGGTGTGGTCGCCATCGTGCTGGCTGGTGCCCAGCGCGTGCACCGTTGAAGGACCAGCAGCCACATCAAGCTCAGCGAAGCGCGACCCAAGATCCGAAGCCGCCGCGTAGCCCCCGGCTGGGCCGACACACAACGTAACGATTGCTGCCGCACCGACGCGACGCAACCGGCCCGTGATCGTTGTTGGCGCAAAAACTGATTGCCACGATTTCACATCGCACCCCATGATGAATCTCCCCGAAATGATTGATTTAGCTTACGAGCACACGCGGCCAGCTGGCCACAGTGAGGGCCGAGAGAATCCGCCGCGGCTTCCCGTTTGTCAAGGTCGACAGCGGCGCGCAGACGCGATGCCGCTTGTCGCGCGTCTGCGCGCACGGGCGAAAGGAAAAGGAGTGGGCGCAACTGAACGGATTGCATCTCGAACTCGATCTCGGCGAACGGCCTCCGCTGCCCGCCACGCACGAAGAAGCGCTGCTGCGCATCGCCGACGACGCACTCGCGAATGTGCGGCGCCAGCGCGGCGACGCTGCACGTGCACGGCGGTGCCGTCGCGGGCGAGCTGACTATCGTGGATAATGGACGCGGCGCGGACGCGGCGGCGCCCAACCCGGCTGCCAGTGCTACGGTGCGACGGTGTGGGCCGGGATCGACGAACTGCTGATCGGCGCACGTTCGCAAGATGTGGAAGAGCTCACCAAATTCAACGAAGGTCCGCTGCCGGCAGATTGGGGTGGCGAGTTGGAAACAAGCGGCATCGCGGTCACGCGCGATATCTTGCGCGAAGCGGCGCGCGAGGCTTGTAAGGTTTACAGCGATCGCGCCGGGGCAACGTACTAAAAGACGCTTGTCTCCGGCATTGCCGCGCGTATGATGCAGCGCCGGTTGACATTCACAGTCATACCGACCGATGATCGGTGCCTGTGCCTTCCCAAGGGAGGCATCGTGTACCCGAGCTCTTCACCCAGAGGTGTACCAATGTTCATCAAGCGCACTCCCGTGGCGCTGGCATTAGTCAGTGCTTTGTTTTCGGCCGGAGCAGGAGCGGCCGCGATATCGTTGAGGCCCGTCGCTATTGACGTCGCGCCCCAACAACTGAATCTGAAGGTTTCTAACCCGCTGGTTGCCGCGGACGGCACGGCGGCCATCATCATCATTCTGAAGGGCGATCCGGCAGTCTTTGCCTACTCGCGTGTATTGAAGGCAGGCGGCGGCGGTGTCGTGGCGCAGACTTCCGCGAACAGTGCAGCCCACACAGCCATTGCCAGCCTGCAGAACGCCCAAGCCAGTTTTGTGACCAAGCTCAAGGCGGCGGGCGTGCAATACACCGAGATTTATCGCATACAACGCGTGCTCAACGGTATTGCCGTACGCATGAAGCCGGAAGATATGGCCAAAGTGCGCGCGCTGCCAAACGTCGAGCGCGTTTCATTCCTGCCGACATATCAACGCCCGGACAACATTGCCAGCGTGCCGTTTGTGAAGGCGCCGCAAGTATGGGCGGGAGCAAGCGGGCCATTGGGACTGCCGTTCAATGCCAAAGGCGAGGGCATCAAGATCGGCGATATCGATACCGGCCTGGATTTCATCCATCCGGATTTTGGTGGAACCGGTTTGCTCGCAAATTACCAGGATGTCGACCCGACCTCGGTAATCGGGCTCAATTCACACAACATTATTTTCCCAACTTCCAAAGTCGTGGGCGGCACCGATTTCGCGGGCGATGCCTACGACGCGAGCAATGCGCCGCAGCCAGACCCGAATCCGATGGATTGCGGCGGTCATGGCTCGCATACGGCCGGCACGATCGCCGGTCTAGGCGTTAACAGCGATGGCACCCCCTACACCGGGATTTATAATCCGGTTGCCCCTTACGCGGCCAATCTGAAAATCGGCCCCGGCATGGCGCCAGGCGCCAGTCTTTACGCCCTGCGCGTGTTCGGATGCGGTGGCAGCACCAATCTCGTGGCTCAAGCCATCGACTGGGCGACCGATCCGAATGGCAATGGCGATCTGAGCGATCGCCTCGACGTGATCAATATGTCGCTGGGTTCCCCGACCGGTCTGGATATTGCGGACGCCGGCAGCGACATTGAAGCGGTGAACAACGCGGCACTGGCCGGCATGATGGTCGTGTCGTCTGCCGGCAACAGCGGCGATACGTTCTTCATTGCTGGCTCACCCGGCGCGGCCAATGTGGGTATTTCGGCCGCAGCGAGCGTGGACTCAAGCGTTCCTGGCGTCGTGTTGACAGAAACGGCACCGGTGGCTGAAGGCTTTATTGCTGCAGCCTCTGGGTACACCAACCCTGCCAATCCGCAGCCGCCAGCACCCGCCAACCAGACGGGCAATGTTGTGCTGGTCCTGGACGCGACCGGAAGTCTCTCTAAGGGTTGCACTCCAGCATCCGGCCCCGTGTTCAGCAATGCCGCTGCCATCAGCGGCAATTTTGCGCTGATCGACCGCGGCACCTGTTCCTTCGTCCAAAAAGTACACAATGCGCAGGCGGCCGGTGCCACCGGGGTTATCATCGCAGATAACACCACCAGTCCCTTGCCGATCAACATGGGCGGCACCGCGACTGTCCCCGATGGTCCGATAACCATCCCCGGTGTTTCGATCTCGAAAGGCAGCGGCACGATCATCAAGGGCCAATTGGCCGGCGCCACCGTCACCGTCACCACGACACTAACCGCTGCTAGCGCCGCCGACACGCTTGCATCGTTTTCTTCGCGTGGCCCTGTCACGGGAGCCGGTGGCGTAACCGAATTGAAGCCGGATATCGCCGCCCCGGGCCTGAACATACCCTCGGTGCAAACGGGCTATACGTGTACCGGCACCTCAACCACCGGATGCATTACCCCCAACGCCAGCGGCTTTATCCCGGGTGGTGCAGTGCTCACGATCAGTGGCACATCGATGGCGGCTCCGCATATTACCGGCCTGATGGCGCTGTTGCGTCAGCTCAATCCGACAGCAAGTGTGGAAGAGCTCAAAGCCATGGCGATCAATGGCGCGGCGCATGACGTCACCTTGGGTGCCAATGCAACGCCACCACTGTTCGGGGCCACTCGCGTGGGTGCCGGACGCATTGA
>JANXVS010000303.1 GCA_025351555.1 Pseudomonadota bacterium
CGGCGCGCTGCATCACGACTGGTTGGCTGTACAGCATCCGCAGCCGAACCAGGCCACGCCCTACGAGATCATGCCGGCATCGGAGATGCCGCATGTGATCAATCCGGCGGCCGGCTATGTGGCCAATGCGAACAACGATCCCATCGGCGTTACTCTCGACAACAATCCGTTCAATCAGGTTCGCCCGGGTGGGGGCATCTACTATCTGAACTACGGCTACGATGCCTATCGCATGGGTCGCATCGATCGTCTGCTGGCGTCGATGATTGCCGCTGGTCACAAGATCACGATGAGCGATATCGAACAAGTGCAACTCAACGCCCAGCCAGTTGATGCGCAACTGCTGTTGCCGTATCTGCTGGTGGCGTACCAGAATGCGTTGAAGAATGGCGCGTGGGCACCGCTGGCGCAACTGGCGGCGGATCCCGGCGTGACAGAAGCCATCTCCCGGCTGACAGCATGGGATCTGTCCACGCCAACGGGTCTTGCCCAGGGCTTTGATGCCGGGGCCAACCCGGCCAATCCGCAACTACCGAGCCAGGCTCAGCTCGATCACAGCGTGGCCGCGACCGAGTTCTTCATGTGGCGCAGCAATGCGATCAAGAATGTTGTTGACGCGACCCTGACCGGCTACGGCCTCGGCAGCTATTTGCCCGGCGATGACAGCGCGTATACAAGTCTGAAATTTCTGCTGGATGCCTTTCCGGTGCTCGGCGGTCACGGTGCGTCCGGCATCAATTTCTTCACGGTTCCCGGTGCGCCGGATGCCGCCTCGGCACGTGACTATGTGTTGCTGAAGAGCCTGCAAGACGGCCTGCACCAACTGGCAAGCAATGCCTTCGCGCCGGCCTACGGCAACTCGGCTGCGCAATCCGATTACCACTGGGGCGCGCTGCACCGCTTTGTGCTCGAGCATCCGCTCGGCGGGCCGTTCAATCTTCCCGGCCCCAATCCCTACGGATTTAGGGATCTGGCGCCGAACCTGCCCGGACTGGCGCGCGATAGTTCATACGAGACCGTAAATCCCGGCGGCGGCACGCTGCGCGTCAGCGGCGTCAACGATTTCATGTTCAGTGGCGCCACCGCGCCCGGCCGCCGTTTTGTCGGCGAAATGAACACACCCATCAGCGCCGTCGAAGTGATCCCGGGTGGCGAGAGCGCTGTGCTAGGTGATCCGAACTACGCCAGTCAGTTGCTGCTATGGCTCACGGGTAACTATCATCCGCTGATCGTGGATCCCAACGCCGCAACTCAAGGTGCTCAGACGACGGTGAGCTTCACACCTGGGCAGTAAGCTTGTAGCCGGTGATCAGATGGTCGTGCATGTTGCGGCAGCGTTTCGCCGTCGCAACTCGCCGCGCCATAGACGTTAGGCAACCATCGGATCTGCGAGGCATCTGCTGTGGGCGACGAAGTGACGATACGCATTCCCGTGCAAGACGACTTCCCGGTGTGGCAGCTGCTTTGGGATAGCTATAACGCGTTCTATGGTCGCGAAGGCGAGACTGCACTGTCGCCGGAGATAACCCCGATGACCTGGTCGCGCTTGTTCGATGCCTATGAGCCCATGCATGCGCTGGTCGCGGAAACCTCGGGGCAGTTGCTGGGCCTGGCGCACTTTATCTTTCATCGCAGCACGATCCAGATTGCGCCCACCTGTTATCTGCAAGACCTGTTTACCGTTGAACAGGCGCGTGGCAAAGGTGTCGGTCGTGCGCTCATCAATGCGGTGTACCAATGCGCAAAGGATGCTGGTTCGCCACGCGTGTATTGGCAAACTCACGAGACCAACGCGGTCGCTATGCGACTTTACGACAAGGTTGCGGAGAAATCCGGGTTCGTGGTTTATCGCAAGGTGCTGTGGGCGAGCGCCGATCAAAGGGTCAGAGTGAACGATTCTTAGAGTGCCAGCACCAATGCCACGGCTCATACGCAACCCCGTGCGGATTTCCGCGCGGATAGCTCAGCCGAAATCCGTAGATTTGTGCATTTGTGGATAACCACGCAAATGCGGCAGAGCACTCGAATTCTTCTTCCAGCGCGGCAGCGCCCGGCGCGGTGATATCCAGTGCGTGGCCAGAGTGATGCTCGCTGTAGCCCGGTGCGGCGCTGACACGCAATATTTCGTCAACGCCCAACCCTCGTTCGAGCTTGCGCTTGAGTATTCCCAATTGATATTCGACGCTGCGGAACGCCGAGACGATCTGCAATTCCACGTTGTCGCGAGCAGCAGCTTCACGCATGTGCGCCCAGGCGCGCGCGGCGCGGATGCTAAGCCATAGCGGCCGGTTCTGAGTGTCGTGGCCGATGAAAACAAAATGCTGCGGTTCGCGCACGCGCTTGAGCGCGCGCACCCGCGCGTAGTTGCGCGGAACGCCGAGTGCGTGTGCAGTAGCGATGCAGGCGCGGGGATCGGCAGTGCACGACGGAGGCGAGGGGATGTCGGTCATGCTTGCGAGCTTAACCAAGATGTATGGCTGCCGTCAGCCTTTGTCGAACAGCGAAATTGGACGGAAGCAATTGGTTCATGGCTCCGCTGTAACCGTGCAGACAATTGCATTGCGTCATGCAGCAGGCGCGTGCCTTGCCAGTTTCGCAGCACGCAGACCCATAGCAAAAAATTTGCGATTGTGGTATTGTCGCTACCGTCACTGGGGGTTTTCGCAACGTTCGTTCGTTGCCCCGGTGCAGCAGGGCGCATTGTTGGTAATCGTCACTCCGATTTTCCACCCTCGTTGACTTCAACGAGGGTTTTTTTTGCCTTGAGAAATCGCAATGCAACGCCATTTCCATGATCTCGCGGCAAGCTTTCCGGTGAGGTGCTTGCCGGGCGGCAGCGCGGCAGCGATAATTTGTGCGCTGCCACAGAACGCCGGCATCGTTTCTGTTGCATAAATGCAACGCGCCGGGATCTTTCGTGAGGTTTCCATGCATCTGAATATGCTCAAAGCCAAGATCCACCGCGCCACTGTGACCCATGCCGAACTGCATTACGAAGGCTCCTGCGCGATTGACGGCCGCCTTCTGGACACCTCGGGCATCGGCGAATACGAACAAATCCACATTTACAACGTCAACAACGGCCAGCGTTTCGTCACGTACGCAATCCGCGCCGACGAAGGCTCGGGCATCATCTCGATAAACGGCGCCGCCGCACACCGCGCCGCACCCGGTGACATCATCATCATCTGCGCCTACGCCCAGTTGAGCGAAGCGGAAATCGCGCTGTTCAAGCCGACCCTGGTCTATGTCGACCGTGACAACAAGCTAAGCCACACCAAGAATTCGATTCCGAAACAAGCTGCCTGAGTTACGCTGAAACCGGCGATTGCCGCTCCAGCGCCCATTGCACATGTTCACGCACCAGCGCGGAAGGGTGATCGGCGCGGTTTTGCAAGGCAGCAATGATGGAGTCGCTGCGCGCCGCATTACCCAGCGCCACCGCGATATTGCGCAGCCAGCATTCGTAGCCGATACGCCGGATTGCCGAACCTTGCGTGCGTGCGAGGAACTCTTGTTCGCTCCACGCAAATAGCGCAGCCAGCGATGCACCATCCAAGCCGTGGCGCACGATGAAATCCGGCTCGGCGCTTTTCTTGGCAAACTTGTTCCACGGACAAACGAGCTGACAATCGTCGCAGCCGTAGATGCGGTTGCCGATCAGCGGACGCAGTTCGACCGGGATGCTGTCGCGCAATTCGATGGTCAGATAGGCAATGCAGCGGCGCGCGTCGAGCTGATTCGGCGCGATGATCGCCTGGGTCGGGCAGATGTCGATGCAGCGCACGCAGGTGCCGCAATGTTCCGTCGCCGGCGTATCCACCGGCAGCGGCAGATCGGTATACAACTCGCCCAAAAAGAACCACGAGCCGGCGTGGGTATTGATCAGGTTGGTGTGCTTACCGATCCAGCCCAGGCCCGCATTGCGCGCCAGCGCTTTTTCCAGCACCGGTGCCGAGTCAACGAAGGCGCGATAGCCGAACGGGCCGATATGCGCGGCGATGCGGTCGGCAAGTTTCTGCAAACGCGAACGCAACAGCTTGTGATAGTCGCGACCGAGCGCATAACGCGAAATATAGCCAAGTGTTGAATCCTCGATTACTTCCCAGGCGTCGCGCGCGGCGGGCGGGTCGTAATCCATGCGCACCGAAATCACGCGCAAGGTGCCGGTTTGAAGTTCTGCCGGACGGGTGCGTTTGACACCGTGACGCTGCATATAATCCATCGCGCCGTGGCGGCCGGCAGCCAGCCAATTGAGCAGATGCGTCTCATCTTCGCCCAGTTCGGTCGCGCTGATGCCGACCTGCTGGAAGCCGAGTTCGTTGCCCCAGGCTTTGATGTCGTCGGCAAGTCGGATGTAATCGAATTCGCTGTAGTCAGGTAAGGTCACGATGCCAAGTATAATCCGGCGATGATGGCGACTCGTCTTTATACCGCCGCGCAAGTGCGCGCATTGGATCAGGCAGCGATCCACATGCTTGGCATCCCCGGCTATGTCCTGATGCAGCGTGCAGCCGACGCGGCATGGCGTGTGCTGCGCGCACGCTGGCCGCAAGCGCGGCGCATCGTCGTGCTGTGCGGCACGGGTAACAACGGCGGCGACGGTTACCTCGTCGCCCGCCTCGCGCGCGAGGCGGGCCTGGAAGTCCGTGTCATCGCATCGACCACGCAAAACGGGCAGGGCGATGCTGCACGTGCCTGCGCCGATTGGCAGGCTGCGGGTGGCGAGATTCTGCCGGCATCTGCCGA
>JANXVS010000315.1 GCA_025351555.1 Pseudomonadota bacterium
GTCCTCAGTCGCTTCGCGGGTCTTGGTCACCGTCGAAACAATGCCGCCGCCAGCACGCGCGATGTCTTCGTAGCTTGCGCCATTCAGGCGCAGCTCGAATTCGGCGGCGCGATTGCCAGCGAAGACCAGGTGCGTGTGGCAGTCGATGAGTCCCGGCGTGATCCAGGCGCCATGCAGCGATTCGACATGTGCGGCCAAATCGTCTGGCTTGCCCGGCAATTGCGCCTGCGCTGCAGCAAAAGTAATTTTTCCACTTTTCCATCCAAGCGCCGCATTTTCTATGGCGCCATAGGCTGTGCCGTCATCGCGCAGTGTGGCGAGGTGGCAGTCGAGTAGCAGTCCATCCCAGCGGGCAGTCGTGGCGTTGTTCATCTGGCTATTCTCGCTGTTTGCGTGCGTTGCGGAAAGCGTGCATGAATACATTTGTCGTCGCAGCGACTAGCATGGCGTCGCCTGGAACGACCTTCTTGATCGGGAAACCGCATGACGCAGTATTTTGCCGACAACGCCTGGTTGCCGCACGGCTGGAACGCCAACGTGCGCATCGACACGGACGCGGGCAGCCTGCGTGTCGTCACCGAGGATGTCGCGCGCGAGGGCGCTGAGTATCTGGGTCGTTACGTGTTGCCAGGCATGCCGAACCTGCACTCGCACGCCTTTCAGCGCGCCATGGCGGGGCTGGCCGAACGCCGTGGCTTTGCGCTCGTCCCTGAGCGCGGAGATCAAAAAGCGGCCGGCCATGGCCGCACTACTCAGAACGAGGACAGTTTCTGGACCTGGCGCGAGACCATGTACGCGTTCGCCGGTCGCATCGGCCCGGACGATTTGCGCGCGATCGCGACGCAGTTATATGTCGAAATGCTAAAGGCCGGTTATACCCAGGTTTGCGAATTCCACTATCTGCATCATCAACCCGACGGCAAGCCCTACGCTGATCCGGCAACCATGTCGCTAGCCCTGATCGAGGCGGCGCGCGACGCCGGCATCGGCCTGACCCTGCTGCCAACGCTGTACATGACCGGTGGGTTCGATGGTCGGCCGCTATCTGAGCGCCAGCGCCGTTTCGGATTCGATATCGAGGGCTATCTGCGCCTGTTGGAACAATTGCGCAAAATGGAAGATTCCACATTGCGTGTCGGCGTTGCGCTGCACAGCTTGCGCGCGGTGCCGGAAGAGGCGATGCGCGCGGTGCTGGAAGCTTTATCCCCTCTCCCAGCGGGAGAGGGTGCCCGAAGGGCGGGTGCGGGTGCGGGTGCAACGAACCGTCGATGCTCGTCCGAACCCTCACCCCAACCCCTCTCCCGCTGGGAGAGGGGCTTAACGCCGATCCACATCCACATCGCCGAGCAGATCGGCGAGGTGCAGGATTGCCTGG
Source organism: Pseudomonadota bacterium (assembly GCA_025351555.1). Lineage (GTDB taxonomy): Bacteria > Pseudomonadota > Gammaproteobacteria > Xanthomonadales > Rhodanobacteraceae > Rudaea. The sequence continues at coordinate 1,376 of JANXVS010000315.1, forward strand.
CGCTGCGCAATGCGCGTCCGGTGCAATGGCTGCTCGACCACGCGTCAGTCGATGCGCGCTGGTGCCTGGTGCATGCGACGCATATGACGTCGGAAGAAACGCGCCAACTCGCTGAAACCGGAGCGGTGGCGGGTTTGTGCCCGACCACAGAAGCCAATCTGGGTGACGGCCTGTTCCCTCTGCGCGCCTACCTCGATGCCGGCGGCGTGATCGGCATTGGTTCGGATTCGCAGATCTCGGTGTCGCCGGTTGAGGAGCTGCGCTGGCTTGAATACGGTCAGCGCCTGGCAACACGTCATCGCAATATCGCCGTGTCGGAGTCGAGCAATAGCGTCGGTGAAACCTTGTGGGGCGATGCGCTCTACGGTGGTGCGCAGGCGGCCGGTGTCGATATCGGCATGATCGAAGCAGGTGATGGGGATGGCGCAGCACGTGCGGACCTGCTCGTGCTTGATCACGACGCGCCGCTGCTGTCCGCGCGCAATGTGGAAAATGTGCTCGACACGTTCCTGTTCGCCGGCAACGCGAATCTGGTGCGGCACGTCATGGTGAATGGCGACTGGATGGTGCGCGATTTCTGCCATCGCGACGAAGCGAGAATCGCCGCGCGCTATCGGGCTGCGGTCGAGCGGCTTGCGACTGGCACCTGATCAGAAGCTGGTCCAAGCGAGCGTAAAGCCGGCCACGATTAACAGTACTCCGCTGATCCGGCCTGTCTGCACACCGAAGGGCGCGAGTTTTTCCAGCAACACGCCGAGTGTGATCGCGGCGATCCAGGTCAGATTCATCACGCCGCCGACAAACAGCAGCAACATCAGCGCCCAGCAGCAGCCGAGGCAATACAGGCCGTGACGAAAACCCAGACGCAGCGCTCCGGCGATGCCCGGTCGCCAGTTCGTCGCGATAAATGCGGCGGGTGAGCGGCATTGGCTCAGGCAGGCGCGCTTGAGCCAAGTCCATTGGTAAATTCCGGCGATGACGAGCAAGGCACCGCCGAGCGCCACACTGTGAACGCGCATCATCGGCGTCAGCAGCATGGTTTCCGCAAGCGCCCATTGCAGTGCTGTCGCCAGCATGCTGAATCCGCACCAAGCCAGCAGATAGCCCGCAGCGAACGCATACACGCGTGGTACCGGTGCTTGCACCTGCGCATCGCTGCGCACGATATGGCCGTAGAGCAGCAGCGCCGGCGCAGCCGAGGGCAGCATCATGCCCGTCATCATCACCGCCCACATGCCGAAGATCAGCAGGAAGTAGCGCAGATCCCAGTGCGTGGACATCATCCACGCGGCGAGGCCGCGCATATCGCCTTGCATGTCGAGCGCGGCCGATACCAGCCAGACCCAGCACAGCAGCACGGCCGTGCCGAGGCCCAAGGTGACCCAGAGACGATCGCGCGCGAGCAGGGTCTCGAATGCAGACGCCTGACCGCTCACTCAGCGTACAACGCCGTGCGTGCTCCAGTGGATATGCGCCACATGGGCGTGAGTGTTGTCGAAGGTCAGCTCGATCGCGCCACTGGACTTTGCCTTGCCGCTGGCGAATTCGGCTTCGGTAAACTCAAAACCGTTGGGTAGCGTCAATCGAGCACGCTGCGGATCGCCGGTGACCGGGTTCTTGATCGGCTCGATATCGCAATCGATCAGGTCCGGCACGCGCACCTTGCCCGTGCGTGCGCTCACGTCGATCGCCAAATCGATCGGCTTGAACTGGGTCGGCAGAAAGTTGGTCACGGTGGTGCTGAACACCTGCCAGATCAGCGAGCCGGGGTCGGTTTCCTTGCCGTGCGAAATCGCCTCGATCGCCGCACGCTGCTTCGCATCGGCGCGCTCGTCGATGACGGTCATGAACGTACCGTTGCCCTGATGCACGGCGCCAGGCCACGCCGCAAGAACGCCCCAGCGCAGCCCATCCAGGGTTACGTCGCCGAAGTGGCCCTTG
>JANXVS010000347.1 GCA_025351555.1 Pseudomonadota bacterium
GTTGTTCATCATGGCCGATTCCGGCGCGCGCGGTTCCGCGGCGCAGATTCGCCAGCTGGCCGGTATGCGCGGATTGATGGCGCGTCCGGACGGCTCAATCATCGAGACGCCGATCAAGGCCAACTTCCGCGAAGGCCTGGACGTATTGCAGTACTTCAACTCCACCCACGGCGCGCGCAAGGGCCTGGCCGATACCGCGCTCAAGACCGCGAACTCGGGTTATCTGACCCGGCGTCTGGTCGACGTGGCCCAGGACGTGGTCGTTACTGAACCCGATTGCGGCACGGTGCATGGCTTGACCATGACGCCGATCGTTGAAGGTGGCGATGTAGTCGAGCCGCTGCGTGATCGCGTGCTCGGTCGCGTTGTGGCTGCCGACGTTTACGCGCCAGGCAATGAAGATGAGCCGCTGATGACGCGCAATACCTTGCTCGACGAAAAGCTGGTGGAGAAACTCGAAACCGCCGGCGTGCAGTCGATCCTGGTGCGTTCGCCGATCACCTGCGAATCGAGGTTTGGCATTTGCGCGCATTGCTACGGGCGCGATCTGGCGCGCGGGCATCTGGTCAACATGGGTGAAGCGGTCGGCGTCATTGCGGCGCAATCGATCGGTGAACCCGGTACCCAGCTGACCATGCGAACGTTCCACATCGGTGGCGCGGCATCACGCGCGGCGGCGGTGGACAACGTCCAGGTCAAGACTGCCGGCTCGCTCAAGTTCAACAACGTCAAGACGGTGCATCATTCCAAAGGCCATCTGGTCGCGGTGTCGCGCTCGGGTGAATTGTCGGTGATGGACGTGCATGGCCGCGAACGCGAACGCTACAAAGTGCCTTACGGCGCAACCATTTCCGTCAAGGATGGCGGCCCGATCAAGGCCGGCCAGATCGTGGCGAACTGGGATCCGCACACCCATCCGATCGTGTCGGAAGTAGCCGGACGCATCCGCTTCATCGACTTCATCGACGGCATCACCGTGCAGGCGCAGACGGACGATCTCACCGGTCTGGAATCCTCAGTCGTTACCGATCCCAAGCGCCGCGGTACCCAGGCCAAGGATTTGCGTCCGACGGTCAAGCTCGAAGACAAGAAGGGCAAGGAACTTAAATTGCCCGGCACCGACATTCCGGCGGCGTACTTCCTGCCGGCGGGCGCGATCATTTCGTTGCAGGATGGCGCCGAGGTTGGCGTTGGCGACGTGGTGGCGCGTATTCCGCAGGAAACCTCAAAGACCCGCGACATCACCGGCGGTCTGCCGCGCGTGGCGGATTTGTTCGAGGCGCGCAAGCCTAAGGAACCAGCGATTCTGGCCGAAGTCTCCGGCATTGTCAGCTTCGGCAAGGACACCAAGGGCAAGCAGCGTCTGGTCATCAAGGATGCCGATGGCGACGATCACGAGGAGCTGATTCCGAAGTGGCGTCAGGTCATCGTGTTCGAAGGCGAACATGTGGAAAAGGGCGAAACCGTCGTCGACGGCGAGCACAATCCGCATGACATCCTGCGTCTGCTCGGTGTCGAGCCGCTGGCCGCCTATCTGACAAAGGAAATCCAGGACGTCTATCGTCTGCAGGGTGTGCGCATCAACGACAAGCACATCGAGACCATCATCCGTCAGATGTTGCGCAAAGTCGAAATAACCGACGTGGGCGATACCCGCTACCTGCGCGGCGAGCAGTCCGATCGGGTGCGTGTGGTCGAGGAGAATGTGCGGACCAAGACCCGCGACGAGCGTCCGGCCGAATACGATCCGGTATTGCTCGGCATTACCAAGGCCTCGCTGGCGACTGAATCGTTCATTTCGGCGGCATCGTTCCAGGAAACCACACGCGTGCTCACCGAAGCAGCCGTGCGTGGCACGCGCGATAACCTGCGTGGCCTGAAGGAGAATGTGATTGTGGGCCGATTGATTCCGGCCGGTACCGGGCTTGCATACCACAGCAAGCGTCGGCGCAAACCGAACGATTTGACGGAATCGGAACTGGAAACCTTGCGTGGCAGCACCCCGGTCACCGAGTTTGTCGCCGAAACGCAGGCAGAGTAAGGGCATGGGCGTCGAGCCGGAGTCCCGGCTTGATGCCGCTCCAACACTCGTGTTGGTTGGCGGTGGTGTTGGGCGGTAACGGCGTGCAAGGATCGTCGATCCGAACCATGTTGCAAGAATGCGATCGACCCGTTAGAATGCGCGGCTCGATCGACCAGATTCGTTCTGGCCGATCACGGATTCAAGCGTTGCAAGCGAAATAAGGGGCAGGAGGCTTCTTGTATTCGCTACAAGGATGTGCGGCTGAAACCGCTGGGGCAACCCGCCGATTTTGGTCAAACGCGAGTCTTACAAGATTCAACAGGCCGGCATCAACCCCGGCCTGTTTTTTCGTCTACAGGACAACTAAATGTCGACAGTCAATCAGCTGGTCCGCAAACCGCGGCGCCCGAAGACGTACAAGAGTGCGTCGCCTGCGCTGGAAAACTGCCCGCAACGTCGTGGCGTCTGCACGCGTGTGTATACCACCACGCCGAAGAAGCCCAACTCGGCATTGCGCAAGGTTGCCAAGGTGCGTCTGACCAACGGTTTCGAGGTCATCAGCTATATCGGCGGCGAAGGCCACAACCTGCAGGAGCACTCGGTGGTGCTCATTCGCGGTGGTCGCGTGAAGGATCTGCCGGGTGTGCGTTACCACACCGTGCGCGGTTCGCTTGATGCGGCCGGTGTGGCCAAGCGTCGCCAGAGCCGTTCCAAGTACGGCGCCAAGCGCCCCAAAGGTTCCTGATTATGTCGAGAAAAGGCAATACCCCAACACGTGAGCTTCTGCCAGATCCCAAGCACGGCAGCCTGCTGATTTCCCGCTTCATCAATATGGTGATGCAGAGCGGCAAGAAGTCGGTGGCCGAAGGCATCGTCTATGGCGCGATCACGCAGATCGCCCAGAAGAACGCGACGCCGATCGAACTCGTGGAAAAGGCGCTGAGCAATGTCGCGCCGGCCGTCGAGGTCAAGTCGCGTCGCGTCGGTGGTGCCACGTATCAGGTGCCGGTCGAAGTGCGTTCATCGCGCCGTATGGCGCTGGCGATGCGCTGGGTGATCGAGGCCGCGCGCAAGCGCAGCGAGAACTCGATGCCGCGCAAGCTTGCTGCTGAACTGCTCGAAGCCTCGGAAAATCGTGGCGGCGCAGTCAAGAAGCGCGAAGAAACGCATCGCATGGCGGACGCCAACAAGGCGTTCTCGCACTACCGCTGGTAACACTGGATTATTTGAGAAATCACTGTGGCACGTATTACGCCAATCGAACGCTACCGTAACTTCGGCATCATGGCCCACATCGATGCGGGCAAGACGACGACTACGGAACGCATCCTTTTCTACACTGGCGTCAATCACAAGATTGGCGAGGTGCACGAGGGTGCGGCGACCATGGACTGGATGGAGCAGGAACAAGAGCGCGGCATCACGATCACGTCGGCCGCGACGACCTGTTTCTGGAGCGGCATGGATCGCTCGTTCCCGCAG
>JANXVS010000349.1 GCA_025351555.1 Pseudomonadota bacterium
CCTGTACGTGCAACGAACTGGCGCGCATCGTGCGCGCCACTCTACGAGCTTTCCTTCGCACCCTCGCCGCCACACAGGGGCCCCGATTAACGCGCATCCTGCGCGCCAGAGCACGAGCATCTAGTCGAGGTAGTCCACGGATGGACGGATTCGTGGATCAAGGCGTCGTCCGCGGTGCCGAGCATCGCAGGCGTGGCGGGACAAGCCTGCAGGGTCGCGGCGATGGATCGCCGCGATTGCGAAGCAGTACACGGACGTACTGTCTGAGCAACCCCGTCGCGCCGAGAAGCACAGGGGATTTTGATTCGCAGGAAGCGAATCAAAACACCGCGCTCGGCGCCTAGCCTTTTGCCCACTTTTGGGCACTGCGCCGCAGGAGCGGCGCGAACAGCGAAGCTGGCCGCGAAGCGGCGGAGGGCAGGATGCCCGGAGTCATGCCGAAAGTGGGTCGCTCGCCGAAGGCGAGTGAAAGCTTTGCTTGGGCATCATAACGAGGCCGAATCCGTGACTTCCGGCCCATCCACTAATGTGAACTAAACACTATAGTTCAGTCATTGCTATACGGCAGTGAGCAGTTCCATGGCCGAAACCGAAGTCCATCTGAAGAAATTCCAGAAGGAGCTTAGCTCCGGCACGGTCGCGCTGGTGCTGCTGACCGTGCTGGCCCAGGCGAATGAGCCAATGTACGGCTACCAGATCGCCAAGCGCCTGGAACACAGCGCCGATGGCGCACTGAGCGGCAAGTTGAGTGCGCTGTATCCGGTACTGCGCAATCTTTGCTCGGCTGGTCTGCTCAGGAGCCAGGTCGAGCCATCGGTCAGTGGGCCGCCGCGGCGCTATTACCGCATCACGGCGCTGGGACGCGCCGTCGCCGAGGAATGGACTGCGACTTGGACCGCGACACGCCGTTTTGTCGATTCTGTTTTGAAAGGAACCGTGTGATGACAATCTCCACACCAAAAACCATCAATGAATATCTCGAACAGTTGAGCGCGGCGCTGAAGAGGGGCGATCCGGCACTCGCGCAGGATGCGCTTTACGACGCTGAGGAATATCTGCGCTCGGAATTGGCCGAACATCCGGAGTGGGACGAAGCGACCATGCTTGCCAATGTCGCCGCCAGCTATGGCGCGCCGGAGGAGGTCGCCGAGATCTATCGCGACAAGGAGACTCAGGTCGAGGATGCTTTGCGCTCGCCGCCGGCCGCACGTCGCGCGACGGTGCTGGGGCGATTCTTCTCCGTGTTCGCCGATCCGCTCGCGTATTCGTCGCTGTTTTACATGCTGCTGTCGCTGGCGACGGGTATCTTTTATTTTACCTGGGCGATTACCGGGCTCAGCCTGTCGCTGGGCTTGTGCATCCTGATTTTCGGGTTGCCGTTTGCGGTGCTGTTTATTTCGACTGTACGCGCGCTGGCCCTGGTCGAAGGGCGCCTGATCGAATCGATGCTCGGTGTGCGCATGCCGCGCCGGCCGCTCTACGCTGATCGCGGCAAGCCGTTCACGCAACGGATCAAGCAGATGTTTGTCGATCCCCGCACCTGGTCAACCCTGCTGTATATGGTGCTGAAGTTGCCGCTGGGGATCATTTATTTCACATTCGCGGTCGTTGGCCTGAGCTTGTCGCTGTCGCTGACGGTGGCGCCGATCACGAAGGCGACGTGGGATATCGGCATCCTCAACATCAATGGCGTGGCTTACGCGCCGCCGTTGTGGGCGCTGCCGTTCACGTTCGTTGCCGGCATTGTGCTGTTGTGTCTGACCTTGCACATGGCGCGCGGTATTGGCCGGTTGCAGGGCCAGCTGGCGAAACATTTTCTGGTCAAGACGGCGCAGTATTGAACTGCACCGCCGGGATGTCGGGCTTCAGCTGTACTTGCGGATGAACTCGCGTACTTCCGGATAGACGACATTGCGCCAGCGTTTGCCGCTGAAGATGCCGTAGTGGCCGGCGCCTTTGACCGTCAGATGACGCTGGTTGGTCTTTTTTATACCGGTACATAAATCGTGCGCGGCCTGGGTTTGGCCGAGACCGGAGATATCGTCGAGTTCGCCCTCGATCGTGAACAGCGCGGTGCGCTTGATGTCCTGCGGCGCAACACGCTGGCCGGCCACGTCCCAGACGCCACGCGGCAGGGCGTGTTCCTGGAACACGATGCGAATGGTGTCGAGGTAATACTCGGCCGGCATATCGAGCACGGCGTTGTATTCGTCGTAGAACTTGCGGTGGGCATCGGCGTCCTCGAGATCCCCGCGGCGCAGGTTTTCGTAGAAATCCCAGTGCGACATGAAATGCCGGCTTGGATTCATGGCCATAAAGCCGGCGTGCTGCAGGAATCCGGGATAGACACGACGGCCGCTACCGGGATAGTTCTTCGGCACTTCCTGGATCACCGTGTTTTCGAACCACGACAGTGGTTTCGTCGACGCCAGATCGTTGACCTGGGTGGGGCTGCAACGCGTATCGATGGGGCCACCCATTATCGTCATCGTGCGCGGCGTGGCTTCGCCGTTCGATGCCATCAGCGAAATCGCGGCAAGCACCGGCACGGTCGGCTGACATACCGAAATCACATGCAGGTTTTCTGCGCCAATGTGGCGAATGAAATCCTGGATGTAAGCAACGTAGTCGTCCAGATGAAACGGCCCGGCCTCGACCGGCACCATGCGC
>JANXVS010000377.1 GCA_025351555.1 Pseudomonadota bacterium
CGACAGTGGCCAGTACGGTTCCAATCGCGGTCCGGATGATTTGCTCGATGCATTCCTCAAGCATCTGAAGGAAGGCGGTTTCGAAGGCTACGAGCGCAAGCATCTGGCCATCGGCATCGGCGCCAAGCAGGTGCTGTTCAACCTGATGTATGCGTTGTTGAACGAAGGCGACGAAATCCTGATCCCGACGCCTTACTGGACCAGCTACGTCGATATCGCCGAAATCCTTGGCGCAAAAATTACCCTTTTACCGTGTCCGGCCGAACAGAACTACAAACTCACTCCGGCGCAACTCGAAGCCGCGATCAAGCCGACCACCAAGCTGCTGCTGTTCAACAATCCATCCAATCCCACCGGCATGGTGTACACACCGGATGAAGTCAAGGCGATCGCCGATGTGTTGGTCAAGCATCAACTTTGGGTGCTGTCCGACGATATCTACAACCGCATGATCTTCGACGGCCTGCCGTATGCGCATCTGGTCAAGGCGCGCCCGGAATTGCGCGATCGCGTGGTGCTGATCGATTCCATTTCCAAGACCTACGGCATGCCCGGTTGGCGCGTCGGCCTGATCGCTGGGCCCGAGTCGGTCGCGCAGGCGATGGTCACCCTGAATTCAAATCACATCACCAGTCTGCCCGAAGTTGTTACCGCCGCGGCGACTGCGGCATTCACCGGGCCGCAGGACATCCCGCAGCAGAAACGCGCGGATTTTGCCAATCGCCGCGACGAAGTAATGGCCGCATTGAACGCGATCCCGGGCGTGCGTTGCCCGAAGCCGCAGGGTGCGTTCTACGCGTTCCCGGATATTTCCGTCGCATTCGCCAAGAAACATGGTAATAGTGTAATAAGCAACGATGTGGATTTTTGCAATGTGCTGCTCGATGCGAAAGGCGTGGCCTGCGTGCCGGGTTCGGCCTTTGGCGAACCGCTCGCAATCCGCATTTCCTACACCTGCAAACCTGCGGAATTGACCGATGGCCTCAAGCGCATGCAGGAGTTTTTTGCTGAGTTGAAGTAAAGCCCCATTGCCCTGCACGGAGTGACATCATGAAATCCCCCGTCCGCGTTGTCGTCACCGGTGCTGCCGGCCAGATCGGTTACGCCTTGCTGTTTCGTATCGCCGCCGGCGACATGCTCGGCAAGGATCAGCCGGTCATCCTGCATCTGCTGGAAATCACGCCGGCGCTGCCCGCGCTCAACGGCGTGGCGATGGAATTAAATGACTGTGCATTCCCCCTGCTCGCCGGGATTGTCGCAACCGATGACGTCAACGTCGCCTGCAAGGATGTCGATTACGCGTTGCTCGTGGGCGCGCGCCCGCGCGGACCGGGCATGGAGCGCAAGGATCTGCTCGAAGCCAACGGCGCGATCTTCGCTCCGCAGGGCAAGGCGCTCAACGCGCACGCCAAACGCAGCGTCAAGGTGCTCGTGGTGGGCAATCCGGCCAATACCAATTCACTGATCGCACAGCAGAATGCGCCGGACTTGGATCCGAACTGCTTCACCGCGATGGTGCGTCTGGATCACAACCGCGCGTTGTCGCAACTCGCCGAGAAGACCGGTGCGCACACGACCGACATTCGCCAGGTAACGATCTGGGGCAATCATTCCTCGACCCAGTATCCGGATCTGTACCACGCCAGCGTGAAAGGCGAGGCCGCCATGAAGCTGATCGATGAAAATTGGTACAAGGATACGTTCATACCGACGGTGCAGCAGCGCGGTGCGGCGATCATCAAGGCGCGCGGCGCCTCCACCGCCGCTTCAGCAGCTTCGGCAGCGGTCGATCACATGCGCACCTGGGCGCTGGGTACTGCCGATGGCGACTGGACTTCGATGGGCATCCCGTCCGACGGCAGCTACGGCATCCAGCCCGGCGTGATCTACGGTTATCCGGTCACGTGCACAAATGGGAAATTCAGCATCGTGCAGGGGCTGCAAATCAACGCGTTCTCGCGCGAGCGCATGGACGCAACCGACAAGGAGTTGCGCGAGGAGCGGGCGGGCGTCGAACACCTGTTTACCCAGCGCTAGATTTCTTGGCCAACGACGCATGACTTTCGATACAGGCTGGCGCGCGCTGTCTGGCCTATGCTCGCGCACCCACAAGAATCCAACTCAGGGATATTCGCAGTGAAACCCATGGTCTTTATGAAAGATGTCACTCTAGCCATCGTCTGCGCGCTCGTCACCAACGCCAGTGCCTTCGCCGCCGAAGGCATGTGGACACCCGACAACCTGCCGAAGCAGGAACTGCAGACCAAGTACAAGTTTTCACCCGATACGCATTGGGTCGAGCACGTGCAACATGCGGCGTTGCGCCTGGCCGGCGGCTGCTCTGGTTCATTCATTTCGCCGACCGGGCTGGTGCTGACCAATCATCATTGCGTGAATTCCTGCGTGCAGCAGTTGTCCACAGCAGACAAGGATTTCATCAAGACGGGTTTCTATGCGAAAGATCAGAAAGACGAGATCAAATGCCCCGAAATTGAGCTGAACCGGCTCGACACCATCGCCAATGTCACTGATCGCGTAAAGAAAGCGACCGCCGGCAAGAGCGGTGAGGAATACAGCAAGGCCGAAAAAGCGGTGAAATCCGGCATTGAGGCAGAGTGCGTGGGCAAGGATGCAGAAAATACGCGCTGCGACGTGGTCGATCTGTACCACGGCGGCGTCTACGATGTATACAAGTACCACCGCTTTCAGGACGTGCGTCTGGTATTCGCGCCGGAACTGGCGATGGCATTCTTCGGCGGCGATCCGGACAATTTCAATTTCCCGCGCTATGACCTGGACATGGGCGTGCTGCGCGCTTACGAAGACAGCAAGCCGGCGAAAGTCGCCGAGTACTTCCCGTTCTCGAAGAACGGCGCCGAGGAAAACGAATTGACCGTCGTCGTCGGCAATCCCGGCGGCACCGATCGCCAGTTGACGATTTCCGAGCTTGAGACCACGCGCGATATCGACACCTTGCACGCGTTGTTGCGCTTGTCCGAGATGCGCGGTTTCATCGAGCAGTTCCGCTCCGAAGGCGCCGAGCATTCGCGCATTGCGCAAAGCGATTTGTTCGGTATCGAGAATTCGTACAAGGCGCTGAAGGGTCGGCTTGAAGCCTTGCAGGATCCGGCCGTATTCAATTTGAAGCGCAAGCAGGAAGCCGAACTGCACGATTACGTCAACGCCGATCCCGCGCGCAAGATCAAGTACGGCGCCGCCTGGGACGCGATCGCCGCAGCGCAGGCGACCTATCGCAACATCGAGATTCCCTATCAATTCATGGAAGGCCGTGGCAGCTTCTTCACCAAATATTTCAGCTTCGCCCGCGCGCTCGTACGCGGCGCCGATGAACGCGGCAAGCCCAACGCCGAGCGCTTGCGCGAATTCACCGAGTCCCGGGTTCCGAGCCTTACCCAGCAGTTGTTCTCCACCGCACCGGTGTACCCGGAGTACGAAAAGGTCAAGCTCGCCTATTCGCTGACCAAGATGCGCGAGTGGTTGGGAGCGGACGATGCGTTCGTCAAGCAGGTGCTCGGCCAGCAATCGCCGCAGGTGCTGGCGGAAAAATGGATCGATGCAACCAAGCTCGGCGATCCGGCCGTGCGCAAGGCACTGTGGGACGACAAGGGCGATGCTGTCGCGAAATCCAACGACCCGTTTATCGTCCTCGTGCGCAGCATCGACGCGCAAGCGCGCGCGGTGCGCAAACGCATGGAAAACGAAGTGGAATCCGTCGTCAACAAGAATTCCGAACTGATCGCCGCCGCGCGCTTCGAGAAATATGGCACCAGCGTCTATCCGGATGCGACCTTCACCCAGCGCTTCTCGTTCGGCGAGGTCAAGGGCTGGGAAGTGAAAGGGCAGTCGGTCAAGCCGTTCACCGATATCGCCGGCGCGTTCGCACGCGCGACCGGTTTCGAGCCGTTCGCCTTGCCGCAATCATGGCTGGATGCGAAAGCGCAACTCAACATGCAGCAGCGCTTTGATTTCGTCACCACCAACGACATCATCGGCGGCAATTCCGGCAGCCCGATGATCAACCGCGATGGCGAAGTCGTGGGTCTGGTATTCGACGGCAACATCGAATCGCTCGGTGGCGACTACTGGTTCGACGAACGCGTCAACCGCACCGTTGCCGTGCACAGCGGCGCGATCATCGAGGCACTGCATAAAGTATACAAAGCCGATCGTCTCGCCAACGAAATCGAAGCTGCGCGCAAGCACTGATCGTACTCATGCCCTCCCCTTCAAGGGGAGGGTTAGGTGGGGATGGTGTTGTCCTTCTTTAGCGCAACCTTTCCACCAGCGAATCCAGAAATCCCGTCCAGCCGCCACGATGATCCTCGGCCAGCGCTTCGCTCGGCAACCCCTCGTGCTTCAGCGTCAACTCGGTCTTGCCATCGCGCGCAGTCAGCTCGATGGTCGCCACTGATTCCTTGCCCAAACGCCAGAAAATTACACCCCCTTCGTCGAGATTCCCCATAATTCGGGTCATCGAGGTTGTTCGGCCGATAGCCTTTCATTCGTTTCCGTGCAAGTATCGCGATCAGGTTCAACAGGGGAACCTAATGAACGTATTGTCTGTGCCGCGCCGCGCGCGGCGCCAAGCTGATCTCGTGGGTGTGTTCCTGCTCGGCAGCGTGCTGCACGCGCAAGCGAACATCCTCGTCACCTCAAGCGGCAACCCATCATCGGTCACCTGCACAACGGCGCAGGCGATCAACGCGGCGAACAACGCCAATGGCGTGAACAGCCTGGCGCGCGACGCAGGCAATTGCGCCGGCGCGGCAGCCGGCGCGAACACGATCTCGTTCGCGGCGCCATTGCAAGGCACGACGATCACTTTTACCCAAGTGGACAATTATTGGTACGGCCCGAACGTGCTGCCGCCGATCCAATCGATCATCACGCTCGAAGGCGATGGCACGACGCTGCAAATCTCGGGTGTCGCGGCGCGTTTTTTTTACGTTTCCGGACGCTTTGCATCACCGTCGGGCGGCCTCACCCTGCATAAGCTCAGCCTGACCGGCGGCCATGCAAAAGGTGGCGATAGTTTTAGTGGCGGCGGTGGTGGCGCGGGCATGGGCGGGGCGATCTTCAATCAGGGCTTTTTGACCTTGAATGCGGTCACCTTGGACGGCAACACCGCGCAGGGCGGAAGTTCCGGCGCGGCCAGTGCCGGCGGCGGCGGCGGCATGGGCCAGGATTCACCAGGCGAGAACGGCGGCGGTTTCGGCGGCCAGTTGCCCGGCTTGAGTGGCGCCAGCAGTGGAGGTATCGGTTCGAGTCCAGCCAATGGCAGCGGCGGCGGCGGCGGTGGTGGCGGATTCACATTCTTCGCCAATGGCGCCAACGCGACCTCGCACAATGGCGCGGCCGGCGGTGGCTACGGCGCCCTGGGTGGCGCCGGCAACGGCGGGTTCGGCGACGTGGGCGGCCAGGGTGGCGATGGCGGTGGCGGGGCATTGGCGATAGACGCGACGGTACCGGCATCGGCATCGGCGGCATGGGCGGCGGCTTCGGTCAGGGTGGCCTCGCTGGCAGCGGCATCAACACCGGCTTCGGCGGCGGCGGCGGCGGCGGTTACGGCGACGGGTTAGGCGGTGGCCTTTCCGGCGGCGGCGGTTTCGGTGGTGGCGGCGGCGATTCCGGCGGTGGCGGCGGTTTCGGCGGCGGTGGCGGCTCTGCCAACGGCGTCGGCGGCGGCGCTGGCGGTTTCGGTGGGGGTGACGGCCTCAGCAACAACGGCCAGGGCCCCGGCGGCGACGGCGCCGGCATGGGCGGGGCGATTTTCAATCACACCGGTACGCTCCGCCTGACCAACGTCACCCTGACCGGCAATGCCGCGAACGGCGGCAGCAACTTTTTCAACGCCAATGGCAGCGGTCTGGGCAGCGCGATCTTCAATCTGAATGGCGTGCTACAAATAAACTTTTCCACGATTGCGCAGAATAGTGCCACCGGCAGCAACCGCGGCGGTGCCCGCGGAGGGCAGGGCGACGGCGCGATCTATTCGCTCGCTTACGGCAACGATATCCAGAACAACGGCGCGAGCACGGCCAGCCTGACCATCGCCAACAGCATCGTTTACGGCAACACCGGCGGCAGCAACGACGTGGTCAACAATGTTCTCCTCGGCAGCGGTCCGCAGTACTACTTGAATGCCGCGACGCTGACCTTCACGCACTCGAACATCGTCGGTACCTATAGCAACCTCGGCACGTTCGGCAGTGGTAACGGCGCGCCGATTGTCACTAATCCGCAACTGATCTACCCGCTCGCAGCGAACGGCATCGCCAACGTACCGCTGACGCTGGCGCTCACGCGGACCAGCCCCGCGCGCGGCAAGGCAACCTGCGATGCGAGCGTTCCCAGCGACGAACGCGGCAGGCCGCGCACGCTGCCGCCGGGCTGCGATCTGGGCGCATTCCAGTTGCCGGCCGCGGCGACGGTCGCGCTGACCTCGAGCGCACGCACCTCAATATACGGGCAAAGCGTGACTCTGACGATGACGGTGACCAGCACTACCGGTCATGCTCCAACCGGCAGCGTCGGCTTCTACGACAGCGATGGCACGACGTTGATCGCGGGATGCGCGAGCAATCCGGCGCCGCTGAACACCGCGACGCCGCCGAGCGCGCAATGCGTCAGCAGCGCGCTCAGCGTCGGCAGCCACACGCTGACCGCGATCTATTCGGGCGACACATACAACACCGGGGCGCTCGCGACGGCCGCGCAGAACGTGAACCAGGCGAATTCGGTTACGACGATCGCACCACTTGCCGCGATCACGCTGGGCCAGTCGGTCACGGTCAATGTCAACGTCAGTCCTGTCGCGCCGGGCGCGGGCACGCCGACCGGCAGCATCACCGTCATCGATGGCACGGTCAATTGCACCATCACGCTGCCCGCCACGAGCTGTGCGCTGACGCCGAACAGCACCGGCAGTAACGCGCTACTCGCCAAATATAGTGGCGACGGCCATTTCCGCGCCAGCCAGGGCAGCGCCAACCTGCTCGTCATTGCGCCGAGCACGACGAGCGTGATATCGAACCAACCCTCGTCCACATCCACATTTGGACAAAGCGTCACGTTCACCGCGACCGTGAGCGGGCAGGCACCCACCGGCAGCGTGTCGTTCAAGAACGGCGGTGACCCCGCGTTTTGCACCACGGCCCTGGCTGGCGGTGGCAACAATCCGACCGCGACCTGCACGACCAGCGCACTCGTGCCGGCATCGCACAGCATAGGCGCCGCGTATTCCGGCGATGCGAACAACGCCGGATCGTCGAACCAGACCAATTTACTGGTATACAAAGCAAACACGACAACCGCCGCAGTAGCAGCACCGGCAGCGATCATGTTCGGCCAATCCGCGTTGGTGACCGTCACGATCAGCGCCGTCGCGCCGGGCGCAGGCATGCCGACTGGCAGCATCGGCGTCAGCGCTGGCGCAGCGACGTGCACAATCGCGCTGCCGGCCACCAATTGCACGCTGACGCCGACCATTGCCGGCAATCTGCAGGTAGTCCTCG
>JANXVS010000388.1 GCA_025351555.1 Pseudomonadota bacterium
TGCTGTCGATGTCGGCGACGGGCATCCGCATCCTGGAAGATCGCGGCGATGCGGCGCTGGTTCGCGTCGAAGCCGGCGAGAACTGGAACGACTTCGTACACTGGTCGCTAGGCCATGGTTTCGTCGGCCTGGAAAACCTGGCGCTGATTCCGGGCACGGTGGGCGCCGCACCGATCCAGAACATCGGCGCCTACGGTGTGGAAGTGCGCGAGTTTGTCCACATCGTGGAGGCGTTCGATCGTGACGCTAGAACCTTCGCGCACCTGAGCAACGCCGATTGCGGCTTTGCCTATCGCGATTCGCTGTTCAAGCGCACGCCGGGACGTTACCTGGTGACGGCCGTCGAATTCCTGCTGCCGCGCACACGCGAATTGCACCTGGACTATGCCGGCGTGCGCGAAGAATTGGCGGCGATGAAAATCGATGCGCCGACCGCACCGCTGGTCGCGGAAGCCGTTTCCCGCCTGCGCCTGCGCAAACTGCCGAATCCGGCCCTGATCGGCAACGCCGGCAGTTTCTTCAAGAATCCGATCGTGGCCGCTAAGATGGCGGAAAATCTTCTGCGTGAAAGTCCGACGCTCGCCACATGGCCTGCCGCAGACGGACAACGCAAACTTTCAGCAGCCTGGCTTATTGAATCCTGTGGATTCAAGGGATTGCGTGAAGGAAATGCCGGCGTTTCTAGCCAACATGCGCTGGTCTTGGTCAATCATGGCCGGGCCACGGGCGCGCAGATATGGACGCTGGCGCGGAGAGTCCAAGATGCTGTCGCGCAGCGTTTCGGCGTGAGTCTTGAACCGGAACCGATTGTGATCTGAATCAATCCCCGCACTGAAAGTACAGCACATGATCCGGATTCAACACCATGGTCTGGCCCAGGCTGATGACTCCACTTTTGCGCAGATGAACCTCGTCGCGGTGCAGGCGCAATTCGTCATCCTCGCCTAGCTTGACGTAGGTACCGTTGGTGGAACGGTCGGAGATCGAAAAATAGCCGCGCTTGTACTCGATCAGCGCGTGGTTGCGCGACACCCATTCGGCATCGACCATCAGGCTGCTGTTGGTGTCGCGACCCAGGGTGAACGGCGGCGACAGCTGATCCAGCTCAAGCACCTGGCCGCGATAGCGCAAGACCAGCTTGATGGTACCCGCGTCGGTACCATCCAGCCGGATCGCACGCTGCACCATGGTCACATTGGACGTGTCTTCCTGCCATTGCACGTCAACGATATCGATCGGATGCTGTTTGCCGGCCACACGCGCCTGCCCGACCGAGCGCGTGCGCAGCATGCCGGCGTTGGTCAGCAGTTTGAGCGTGCTGGCGGTGGCGATGATCTGCTCGCGCTTGGCCAGCGAGGCCATGCGCGCGGCAACATTGACCGCATCGCCATAGACGTCGTTGTCCTCGATCAACGCGTCGCCATGATGCAGGCCGATGCGGATGGCGAGCTTGTCCTTGGCAAACGACGGATCGTGAGCGATGCGTTTCTGCATGTCGACCGAGCCGAGCAGCCCCTGGATCGGCCCCGGGAACGTGCACATGATCTCATCGCCGATGGTCTTGATCACGCGGCCGCCATGGCGCCCGGTGACCTCGGCGAGCGCACCAAGGATCGCCGAGACCAGGCGGCGCGCTTCGAGATCGCCACGCGTTTCGAACAGCTTGGTGCTGCCGCTGACGTCGGCGAACAGGATGGTGAGAGGCTGACTTAAGCTCATTGCCCGGCAAGTGTAGGGCAATCACCCGACTGGCTCCAAGCCCGGGGTACCAGAATCCGGCTCAAGACAGCGCCCGCGCCGCAGCTACGATGTCGGCGTCCCCCGGTAACACCAGCAGCGCCGCACCGGCCAATGGCGTATAGGTGTCAACGCCGACCACGCGCTTGAGCGGCTTGGCGCCGTGCCCGGCTTCGACAATGGCGGTGATCACGCCTTCGCCCACGCCGGCCGAGCGCCGGCCTTCGTCCACGACCAGGATACGCGCGCAGTCGCCGGCGTGGCGTGCGATCGCCGCCGCATTCAGCGGTAACAGCCAACGCAGATCCACCACCCGTACCTTCCACCCCTTTTCCTTCTCGATCGCGCGCGCCGCGCGCAAGCTCATCGGCACGCCATTGCCGAAAGTGAAGATCACCAGATCCCTCGCCTCAGGCGCATAGACGCGTTCCTCGCCGAGCGTCAGCGCCTGATCCGGAGCCGGATACGGGAATTGCCACTGACCATCGGCCGCAGCATGCAAATCCTTGGTCATATACAACGCAATCGGTTCGAGGAAGGCGCAGACGCGGCCGTCGACCTTGGCCAGCGCCATCAAGGTGCGCAACATCATCGCCGCGTCGTCGCCGCGCGAGGGACAGCCGATGACCAGGCCGGGAATATCGCGCAGCGCCGCAATCGAATTATCATTGTGGAAATGTCCACCGAAGCCGCGCTGATAGCCCAGGCCCGCGATGCGCACGACCATCGGGTTGCGATACTGGTCGTTGGAGAAAAATTGCAGCGAACAGGCCTCACCGCGGATCTGGTCGCAGGCGTTGTGGTAATAGGCCAGGTACTGGATTTCCGGCAGCGGCAGCATGCCCATGTTGGCAAAGCCCTGGGCCAAGCCGAGGATCACGGTTTCATCGAGCAGGGTGTTGAACACGCGTGCGTTCTTGAACGCCTTGTGCAAACCCTTGGTGACTGTGTAGACGCCGCCTTTTTGCGCGACATCCTCGCCGAACAGCAGAGTTTCTGGATACTTGCAGAACAGATCGTGCAGTGCGTTGTTGATCTGGATCGCCATATGCCGCGGCGGCAATTTTTCCGGCAACTTCTCCACGCTGCCAAACACGGCGACGCGTTTTTCCTGATAATCCGCGCGTCGGGCTTCGGCATTGACCTGATCCGGGTGGTACGGCGCCAGCGGCGCCAGCACATCGGCCAGATCGGTCAGGCGCGGGCGACTGTCGGCATCTTCGGCGGCGGCAAAGCAGCGCTTGCGCATTTCTTCGTAACGCGCCAGCAATTGTTCCTTTGTATACACGCCGGCAGTGAGCGCGATCTCGGCCGAGCGCAACAGCGGATCACCCGCCTCCACTGCCACCAGTTCCTCGATACTGCGCCACTCGATCTCGAAATCGGTGCCGGCATGCCCCATGACGCGCGTCGTGCGCAGATGCAGGAAGGTCGGCCGCCGCGTCGTGCGGCAGTGATGGATTGCGCGCGCTACCCCTTCATAACCTTCGGCGAGGTCGAGGCCGTCGGCGTAGAAATAATCGAGATCATTGCGATTGCGGAAATTGTTCGCGACCCAGCCTCCCGGCGTCTTCACCGAGATGCCGATGCCGTTGTCCTCGCACACAAACAGTACCGGCGCCGGCAGTTTCTGGTATGCGGTCCATTGCGCCGCGTTGAACGCCGTCTGTGCAGTAGCGTGATTGGACGAGGCATCGCCGAACGAGCAGATGGCGATCGAATCCTCTGGAATCGGCAACTTGTGCGCGATGCGCTTGGCCTGCTCAATCGCAACCGCCGTCCCGAACGCCTTGGGCAGGTGCGAGGCAATCGTCGAGGTCTGCGGCAACACCCACAAAGGCTTGCTACCCCATACCTTGTGGCGTCCGCCCGAGGCAGGATCGTCCTTGCTCGCGGCGAAGCTCAGCGCGGAATCCATGATTGGGTCGCGCGGTATACCATCGGTACCCGGCAGCTTGCGGAAGCGCTCGGCCATAAACGCGCCGGAACGGTAATGCAGGAACGCCGGATCCGTGTGCCGCGTCAACCGCGCGACCATCGCATTGCCTTCGTGGCCGCTTGATCCGATCGTGTAGAACACCTTGTTCTTCACCCGCAACACGCGAGCCATGAGATCGAGATGACGACTCACGAGTTGCGAGTCGAACAATTCCACAAAGTCACCCAGTGTACAAAGACTGCCCGGCAGCACCGGTGTGCCTTGCGCGGACGCGCGCGCCGGCGAACCCTGCCAGCTCTGCACGAACTCGATGAAGTTCTGATCGCAGACTTCGGCGCGATTTACGTTCTTGTGGCGGGCGGGAATCAGGTTCGGAATGGCGTTCATGATTTCATGAATCTTCGGGGCTATCTGGACTGCGCAATCAGCGCAGCATTCTCGGCAGCGATCGGCGGCATCGGCACGAAGCCGGGCTGCGCACGCACGCGTGCCAGCCAGGCGCGCACCGCGGGATACGCAGCCAAGTCGAAACCGCCTTCGGCAGCACAATGCGTATAGCCGAACAGCGCGATATCGGCGATACCGTAGCCTTCACTGCTGAACCACGCGGCGGTTGAAAGGTGCATTTCCATCACGGCCAGCGCCTGATCGCCGCGCTCGCGCAGGCGTGGCAAATCGGCACGACGCGACGAGTCGATCGGGGTCCACCCACAAATAAAA
>JANXVS010000413.1 GCA_025351555.1 Pseudomonadota bacterium
TGCCTGAGCCCCTTAAGTTAAGGGGGCGTCGAAAACCGAAGGTTTTCGCAGGAAGGGGATGTGGAGGCATTCCCGGACTGGATAGCTGCAAGGGAAATCGCACTCCATTCGCAAATTAACTTCTAAAAGGAATCATCCGCCACCACCAGTGCGTCTGTGGTGGCCAGTGGCCCTTGAAGTAAGGGTGTTGCGGGTAGTTTAGCTGCAGCACGCGCTCGGAATCGGCAGCGAGTTTGTCTTCGCTGAGCGCCTTGTATGAAATCACCATGACTGCCAAAGCGTCGCCGGCTTCCGGCGTGCGCTGGTATTTTTCCACAATGTCCTTGGCGCGATTGGACGCGGCCACGTAGGCGCCGCGGTTGAGGTAGAACTCGGCGACGTTGAGTTGCGCCCGGGCCAGATTGTCGCGCAGGTAGATCATGCGCTGGCGCGCATCGGGGGCATAGCGGCTGTCGGGGAATTTGGTCGCCAGTTCGCTGAAATCCTCGAACGATTGCAGGGTATTGCCCTGGTCGCGTTTGGTCATGTCCTGGTTGGCGTAGTGATCCAGAAAGCCCCGGTCGCGGTCGAAATTGATCACGCCGCGCAAATAGTAGGCGTAGTCGACATGCTTGTGCGTGGGGTAAGTTTTGATGAAGCGATTGATCGTCGAGTAGGCGTCTTCGGGCTTGCCGGTCTTGTACTGCGCGTAGGCCAGGTCAAGCGAGGCTTGTTCGGTATAGGCGCCAAACGGAAAGCGCGAGATCAGGCGCTGGTCGTATTTGATCGCCTTGCCGAAATTGTTTTCTTCGAGCGCCTGCTTGGCCACCGTATACATCTGATCGACTGGCAGGACTTCGACGTCATCCTGCTTCTTGGTGCCGGGATGGCAGCCGGCGGCCATCACGATAGACAGCAGCAGAAAAACCTTGAGTAGCGGGGAAACTCGCATGAGGGGGCACGCTTTGCATGAACGAACCCGCATAATAGCGGAATTACCCTGCGATCCGGAAACCCAACGGTTTCCATCGGCCAGACGGCATTCAGCATGAACAATCCCGAACAAATCCAGATTCCGCCAATCCAGAACGTGCACGTACCGGCCGCGGCGGTTGGCAGGCGCCTGGATCAGGTGCTGGCCGAACTTTTCCCACAATTTTCGCGTTCGCGCCTGACGGCGTGGGTCAAGGCCGGTGAAGTGCTGCTGGACGGCAAGACCGCCCCGCCTCGCCAGATCGTGCGCGGTGGCGAACTAGTCACCCTGAATGCGCAACCAAGTCAGCAAGTGCCGCTGGCCCCGGAAGATATCGCGCTGGATATCCGCTACGAAGATGAGGACGTGCTTGTCGTCAACAAGCCGGTTGGCCTGGTTGTGCATCCGGGTGCGGGCCAAGCCGCCGGTACGTTGCAGAACGCGCTATTGCATTACGACGCAAGGCTCACCGAAATCCCGCGCGCCGGCATTGTCCATCGTCTGGACAAAGATACGTCCGGCCTGATGGCGATCGCGCGCACGCTGCGTGCGCATACGTCATTGGTCGCGCAGCTGCAGGCGCGGGATGTGCATCGCCAGTATCAGGCCGTCGTCTATGGCGCGATGATCGCCGGCGGCAGCGTGAATGCGCCGATCGGCCGACACCCGCACGATCGTCTGCGTCAAGCCGTCGTGGCAGAACCTTCGGGCAAGCCGGCGGTCACTCATTACCGCGTGCGCGAACGCTTCCGTGCGCATACCTTGATCGAATGCCGCCTGGAGACCGGGCGCACCCACCAGATTCGTGTGCACCTGGCGCATCTGCGGCATCCACTGGTCGGTGATGCCACCTACGGCGGCTTGAAGTTGCCCAAGGGTGCCGGGCCGGAATTGACTGAAACCCTGCGCGGATTCCGGCGTCAGGCGCTGCATGCCGAGAAGCTCGAATTCTCGCATCCGGCCGATGGAAAGATGATCAGTGTCGCCGCCGAAGCGCCGGCCGACATGCAGGGCTTGATCGTCGCCTTGCGTGCCGATACCACAGCACATGCTGAAGCGGAAGCGAAGCGGAGCCGGCGCTGATGCCATTCGCTGCCGACAGCGCTCGATCAGCCAAATAATTCGCCATTCCGCCACAACCACCTAATGGAGATTAACGTGAGCCAGCCGACCCTGTCC
>JANXVS010000433.1 GCA_025351555.1 Pseudomonadota bacterium
GGCGACTTCGGCTTCAAACTTGCGGGTTTCGACTGCAGCGGTCATGTTCGATCATCCTAAAGGGCTGCCATCCGGATGAGGTCGATGCGGCACGAATTCAAGCGTTCCACTCAGGAATTGCCGCCAACCCCCGGCGAAAGAACTCGGGACATGGATGTGCCGCGAATCGGCAGCTTGTCCGCCGATTCGACAAGCGTGGACCGGCTTTGCCGGGATCGCTTGATCGACAATCGCGGCAGGATGCCGATGTCAGCCGACACAATAAATGTAATTCATTAAATATTTGACTTACATTTATAACTACCGTAGGATTATTTGAACAGATAGGAGGATATGAATGGATACTTACATGACGGTCAAGGGTCAGATTGTAATCCCCTCGAAAATCCGGCGCGAGCTCGGCGTGAAGGAAGGCACACGAATTCAAGTGGAAATCGCGTCATCCGGTCAGAAAATTATTCTGACGCCCATTACGCGTGACTACATCCACGGACTGAAAGGGAAATTCAAGGGCAAGGGCCTGTTGAAGGCTCTGGCCGCAGAAAAGGATCGGGAACGGGATCGCTGATGGCACATAAATCTAAACCGGTCGTCCTCGATTCATGGGCGGCGCTTGCCTACCTTGAGGATGAGAACTCTGGTCACGCAGTGGCGGAGTTAATCGTTGAGGCGCAGGAGAACGCTCATCCGCTATACATGTCGGTCGTAAATGCAGGCGAGGTCTGGTACATCCTTGCACGAGAGGTTTCCGAGACGGAAGCCGACCAGGCAATCACGGACCTGCAGCAGCTCGGGATTCAGTTTGCGGACGTCACATGGCAGTCGGCACGGATGGCTGCCACCTTCAAGGTAAAGGGCAAGATGTCCTATGCAGATTGCTTTGCCGCTGCGTTAGCTAGAGAAAAAAAGACCGAGCTAGTAACTGGAGACAAAGAATTCAAGCAGGTGGAGCACGAGATAAAAGTGCGTTGGATTTAGGGACAACATGAAGACCGTTGTTACAGAAATCTCCCAATTCTCACCTGACATCTATCGTCGAATCGTGCTCAACGATTTGGTGAACTACGCTTTGTATTTTCTTTCACAATCCGGGAAAGAGCCCCGGCGGCCACCCAAACTCCTCCACTTGTGGCCACCTGAAATTCCCCCACCCCTGATCTGATCAGGCGCCGGTCGGCGCCGAGGGCTGCCTTGCAGCGGGACGTTTACGCTGCTCCCTTTTTTTCTCAAGGGAGCAGAGGAGTTGAACGTCTTGAAGTCGCATTTGCGGATCACGATCCACACGCTGTTGCACAACGGCGTCAGCCAGCGGGAAATCGAGCGTCGGATCGGCGTGGATCGTAAGACGATCCGGCGTTACGAACGGGCGAATACGCCAGCACTGGCAAATTCCTCCGGGGTGGCCACCGGTTCAGGTGCAGCGACGGACCAAATTCCTCCACCCCGGCCACCGGCTCTGCCGAAGGCGGCGCTGTCAGCCTGCGCAGCGCACGCGGAATTTATCCAGGCGCAGGTGCAACTGGGCCGCAATGCGCAGAGCATCTACCAGGATCTGGTCGAGGCGCACGGCTTCACCCACCGCTACAACTCGGTCAAGCGCTTCGTGCGCACGCTCAAGGTGCGCGAGCCCGAACGCTTCGACGTGCTCGAGAGTCTGCCCGGCGAAGAGGCGCAGGTCGACTTCGGCCTGGGCGCGATGACCCTGCACGCCACCGGCAAGTACCGTCGCCCGTACCTGTTTGTTATGACGCTCAAGTACTCCGGCAAGTGCTTCCGCAAGACGGTATGGAAGGCCGATCAGGAAACCTGGGCACGCCTGCACGAAGAGGCATTCCGCAGTTTTTGTGGAAGCGTGTCTTATGTCGTGCTCGACAATCTTAAGCAAGGCGTGATCAAGCCGGACCTGTACGAGCCGCAACTCAATCCCGTCTATGCCGCCTTGCTGGCGCACTACGGCGCAATCGCCGATCCGTGTCGCGTCGCCGATCAGAATCGAAAGGGTACGGTCGAATCGGCGATCCAACATACGCAGAACACGGCGCTGAAAGGTCGTCGGTTCGAATCCATCCAAGCACAGAACCTCTGGCTGGCCCATTGGGAAGAACGCTGGGCCGCACCGCGCATCCACGGCCGCAAGAAGCGCCAGGTGCTGCAGATGTACCTGGAGGAAAAACCCGCGCTCAAGCCGCTCCCACTGACAGGCTTCACCTACTTCAAGCAGGAAGCGCGCACCGTCGACGATGCCGGCGTCATCCAGGTGCACGGTTCGTACTACGCCGCGCTGCCGGCCGAACTGCACACTCAGGTCACGGTGCGCATCTACGCCGACCAGATCGAGATCCTCGATGA
This sequence comes from Pseudomonadota bacterium, assembly GCA_025351555.1. Taxonomy (GTDB): domain Bacteria; phylum Pseudomonadota; class Gammaproteobacteria; order Xanthomonadales; family Rhodanobacteraceae; genus Rudaea. The sequence goes on from JANXVS010000433.1 coordinate 2,350, forward strand.
CGAAGGACAGATCGTGCGTCGCCATGCCAAGAGCGCGCGCAAAGGCCAATACGTCCTGCTCGAGCAGGACCGCATCTTCAATCCCTCGCGCGAGACGGCGCGCCTGATCGACAAGGTCAGTCGGATCGGACCGCACTGTCGTGCGCTGGCGCGCGACATCTTTGCCCGCATGGGCCGCCCCGGACAGCGGGCCATCTACGCGCTGGCCAATCTGCCGCGCCACTACACGCGCGAGCAGATCGAGGCGGCCTGCGTGAATGTGCTCGCCCTGAGCCGGCCGTCGTATCAGGCCCTCAAGCGCGTGCTGGCGCATCAGCCCGAGTCACCCGCACCGCCGACGCTCGAGCAGATCGGTGAACACATCCGCGCGATCGGCGATTACCAGACCTTCTGGGATCGCTACACCGGGCAACCGTAATTACCCACCCACAGGAGTCACCCCATGAGCATGTCCATCCCCGAACTCGAACGCGCCCTGCGTGCCCTGCGCTTGTCCGGCATGATTGCCACCCTGCAGGTCCGCGCGCTGCAGGTCGCCCAGCACGAGTCCGATTTTGTCGAAGCGTTCTCCAGCCTAGTGCAGGACGAACTCGATCGTCGGCGTTCGCGACTGCTCGAACGACGCTTCGCGCTCTCCGGACTGTCCGAGCGTAAGGATCTGAAGGACTTCGATTGGACCTACAACCCCAAACTGCCACGCCGCGAGGTGTTGGAACTGGCCACGCTGAAGTTCATCCAAGCGCGCGAAGGCGCGTTGCTGATCGGACCGCCGGGTCTGGGCAAGAGCTTCATCGCCAAGGCGATTGCGCAGTTGGCCGTGCAGCGCGGCTACAAGGTCTTCTATCGCGAAGCGCACGTGCTGATTGAAGAGATCAATCAGGCCCGCCAGTTCGGCGAGATCGCCAAATATCGCGCTCAGCTCAACAGCGCCGAACTGCTGGTGATCGACGACCTGTTCCTGCGCCGGCTGCCACCCAACGCCGCCGACGAACTGGCCGACGTACTGATGAGCCGTTACGAGAAGGCGTCCGTCATGATCACATCCAATCGACCGATCGAAGATTGGGCCAAGTTGCTTGGCGATGTCGTCATCGTCACGCCGCTGCTTGACCGTCTCATGCACCGCGGACGTCTGTTGAAGTTCGAGGGCAAAAGCTGGCGATTGAAAGAAGCTGCAGAGCGAGTTGCCAAACGTGCGGCCGACGCGTAATCACCCCTCGTTCCCCGAGTCTTATGTATACAATGCAACAACGTGGACATCGCCAGGGAGTCCAGGATCGACGATCGTCACCCGGGCATAGGTAATAGTACCCCCGAGAAGCCCTGGTTTTCTTGGAGTTGCCAAACACGGCGCCGTTGCGCAATCATCCACTCGTCCCGCTGCACCCCAGTGGGGGATTTTGACCTGGCCACAGGTGGGGGAGTTTGAGGTGGCCGCCGGGGGAAAGAGATAGTTTTCGAGGATGTCGTCGCTACTTGCTTCAAACTCTTTCCAGAGCGATTTCATCTCCGAGGCTACGCTGGTTGGCGATAATCCAGATCGGCACAAGGAGGTGCCGCGAATCGGCAGCTTGTCCGCCGATTCGACAAACGTGGCGCGGCTATGCCGCGACCGTTTGATCGACAATCGCGGCAGGATGCCCGATTTGTCGATCATCCAAAAAAGACAAAGCGACCGTCGTTGCCGGCGGTCGCTTTGGACGAGGAGCACAGACGCGACTCGATGCTCCAAGACTTGTGCTTATAAGCGCGACGGGCGCGCAATTGCCTTAACTGTCGCGGGCGTGCTTGCTCAGGTCTTCCTGGATACGCGCCTTCTTGCCCTCGAGGCCGCGCAGGTAATAGAGCTTGGCTCCACGTACCTTGCCGCGACGCTTGACCGACACCGAGTCGATCGAAGGACTATGCGACTGAAACACGCGCTCCACGCCCGTGCCATGCGAAATCTTGCGGACGGTGAAAGCAGAG
>JANXVS010000439.1 GCA_025351555.1 Pseudomonadota bacterium
GTCACCACGCTGAAGTTCTGGACCATCGGCCGCGAGGGCGAAGTCGTCAGCGAGCTTCTGCCGGAGTTCGAACGCGCGCATCCTGGCGTGCATGTCCAGGTGCAGCAGATTCCGCTGACCGCAGCGCACGAGAAACTGCTCACCGCGTTTGCCGGCGACGCGCTTCCCGACCTGTGCCAGCTCGGCAACACCTGGGTTCCGGAATTGGCCGCGCTCGGCGCACTGGAACCATTGCAGCCCTATGTCGATGCGTCGCATGTCGTCCGCGCCGATGACTATTTCGCCGGTATCTGGGACACCAATGTCATCGACGGGCATTTGTATGGCGTGCCGTGGTACGTGGATACGCGCCTGCTGTTCTACCGCAAGGATTTGCTCGCCCAGGCCGGATTCCCCAATCCGCCACGCGACTGGGACGAATGGCGCCGCGCGATGGCGGCGATCAAGGCGAACATGGGCAAGGACAAGTACGCGGTGTTCCTGCCGCTGAACGAGTTCGAGCCGCTGTTGAATCTTGCAATCCAGCAATCCGATCCGCTGTTGCGTGACAACGGTACGCGCGGCAATTTTGAAAGCGCCGGCTTCCGGCGTGCCTTCGCTTTTTATGTCGAGATGTTCCGCCAGGACTGGGCGCCCATGCTGAGCAATACCCAGCTGCCGAACATCTGGGACGAATTGGCGCACGGTTTTCTCTCGTTTTACATCAGCGGGCCGTGGAATATCGGCGAATTCAAGCGCCGCGAACCCGGCCTGCTGGGGCGCTGGAGCACGGCTCCGTTGCCGGGAGTCTATGGGCCCGGCGGTGGTGCAGCGGGTGGATCGAGCTTCGCTATTTTCCACAGTTCCAAAAATATACAATTATCCTGGGAACTCGCCGAGTTGCTTTCCGGCATACCGCAGCAGCAGAAATTCTACGCACTGACGGGCGATCTGCCCGCGCGCCGCAGCGCCTGGAATGACCCGGTACTTGCGAACGACGAGTATGTAGGCGCTTTTCGCGAACAGCTCGAACTCGTCAAGCCGACGCCGAAAGTGCCCGAATGGGAGCGCATTGCCAGTGAAATGCAGCTGATGGCCGATCGCGTGGTTCGCGGGGGGCAACCGGTCGATGAGGCATTGCGCAACCTGGACGCAGCCACCGATGCGATCCTCGCCAAGCGGCGCGCACTGCTCGAACAGGCAACGTCGCAATGAAGCGCGAGCGCACCGCATGGACGTTCGTGACCCCGGCGCTGATGGTGATCGGCGTCTTTTTCGCGCTGCCGGTGCTTGCCGCGTTTGCCTTGAGCCTCACCGATTTCGATCTCTACGCGCTCGCCAATCTGAAAAACCTGCGCTTCGTCGGTTTCGACAACTATCGCGACGTGCTGGCCGCGCCGCTGTTCTGGAAGGCGCTGCTCAACACGCTGTATTTCGTCGCGGTTGGCGTGCCGCTTTCGCTCGCCGCTTCGCTTGGGGCGGCGTTGTTGCTCAATTCGCCGCTGGCGCGATTCCGAGGACTATTTCGCACCGCGTTGTTCGCGCCGGTGGTGACGACTGTCGTTGCGGTTGCGGTGATCTGGCGCTATCTGTTCCACACGCGTTACGGCTTGATCAACTACGCGCTCGTTCATTTGGGTATCGCGCCGATCGACTGGCTCGGCGATCCGCTTTGGTCGATGCCGGCCATCATACTTTTTGCCGTGTGGAAGAATTTTGGCTACAACATGATCATCCTGCTCGCCGGACTGCAGGGTATTCCGCCAGACCTTTACGAAGCCGCGCGCATCGACGGCGCATCCGCTTGGCAGAGGTTCCGCTTCATCACCCTGCCCTCGCTGCGGCCCGTGCTGCTGCTGGTGTCCGTCATCACCGTGGCCGGTTATTTCCAGTTGTTCGCCGAACCCTATGTGATGACCCGTGGCGATCCGCTGCAAAGCACCGTGAGCGTTCTCTATTACATGTACGAGGAAGGCTTCAAGTGGTGGAGTCTGGGTCGCGCTTCGGCGATCGCCTTCCTCCTGTTCGCACTGACGCTCGCGGTCACGCGGGTGATGCTGTATCTGTCGCGACGCGGGGAACGCAGATGAATCCGCGAGCCGCGAAAGCGATCATCAATGGGGTGCTGATTGGCGTAGCCGCGGTCGTGCTGTTTCCGCTGCTATGGATGGTCTCTGTATCGTTCATGCAACCCGGCGAAGCGAGCGCGTTTCCGCCACCGCTGCTGCCAGCGCACGCAACGCTGGCGAACTATCATGAGCTGTTCGCGCGGGCGGGCATGGGTCGCTACCTGTTCAACAGCCTGTTGATTGCCAGTGCCATCACCTTGCTTTCGCTCGCATTCAATTTGAGCGCCGGCTATGCATTCGCCAAGCTGCAATTCAGTGGACGCGAGCGCATCTTTCAGGTACTGCTCGGTGCACTGGTCGTTCCCGCGCAGGTCACGATGATTCCCTTGTTCCTGCTGATGAAGTGGCTGCATCTGGTCAATAGCTACGGCGGCGTGATCGTGCCGGCGCTGGCATCGGTATTCGGCATTTTTCTCGTGCGCCAGTACGCGCGCTCGATTCCAGATGAGTTGCTCGAAGCCGCGCGCCTGGACGGCGCAGGCGAATGGCGCATCTTCTTGCGCATCGTGCTGCCGCTGCTCAAACCGATCGTCGTCACGCTGGCGATCTTCACATTTCTTGGCAGCTGGAACGATTTCATGTGGCCCCTGATCGTGCTCAGCGATCAAGGCTCGCTGACCGCACCGGTCGCGCTCGCGGCGCTGTCGCGCGAGCACGTGCAGGACAATGAATTGATGATGGCCGGCTCCGTTGTGACGATCTTGCCGGTTCTGATCCTGTTCCTCGTCCTGCAGCGGCATTACATCCAAGGACTCATGCTCGGCGGAGTGAAGGGGTGAATTGCGTTCGTCTCCTGCTGCTGTGCGCAGTCCTTTGCGCCAAGTCGCTCCTTGCACAAACGATCTTGGACAATTTTGAGAATCCCACACTTTGGCAAGTCCAGCACACCGACGATGTGACGGCTTCGCTGCACGGGGTCGATGAAAAAGGCGACAAAGCACTGCGCCTGGATTTCGATTTTGCCGATGCCAAGGGCAACGCGGTCAACGGCTACGCGATCGCTCATCGCGCGCTGGTACTGGATCTGCCGGACAACTACGAACTGAGTTTCCGCGTACGCGGCGACGCACCGGTGAACACCCTGCAATTCAAGCTGATCGATGCGAGCGGCGAAAACGTCTGGTGGCTCAACCAGCCGGAATTCACTTTCCCACATGAATGGCAGCAGATCCGCATCAAGCAGCGTCAGCTCGCGTTTGCCTGGGGGCCAACCACCGATCGTACGCTCAGGCACGTCGCGTCGATCGAGTTCGTTGTCAGCTCCGGCCGCGACGGCGGCAAGGGCTCGGTATACTTTGACCAATTGTCCATTCGCGAGTTGCCGGCAGATGCTGCTCCGGCAAAACCCGAACTGCGCGCAAGTTCTGCGCAGAAAGGCTTTCCCGCATCGGCCGCGATGGATGGCGATTTGCAGACCGCCTGGCGCAGCGACCCCAAGCGAGGTCCCGAACAGCATATCGATATCGATTTCAAGCGGCCGCGCGAATTCGGCGGCCTCGTCCTGCATTGGCGCAAAGGAGAGACGACAAGAAATGTCGAGACCCGGTTTTCCGACGACGGCAAACATTGGCACAGCCTCGGCGGCCCGTTTGTCCGTACTGGCGACGATGACGCGTTTCTGCTGACCGATTCCGAGTCGCGCTATCTGCGTCTCGCGCTGCATGGGAACAAGCCGCACAGTTATGGATTGAACGAAATCGAGATCAAGGATCTGGCCTGGGGTGCCAGCACCAACGCCTTCTTCCAGAATCTCGCGAAAGCTGCGCCTCGTGGCGCCTATCCACGAGGCTTTGTCGAGCAATCGTACTGGACCATCGTCGGCGTTGATGGTGGTGGGGTCCCGGCTTTAATCTCGGAAGACGGCGTGATTGAGCCGCACAAGGGCAGCTATTCGATCGAGCCGTTCCTGACGGTTGACGGTCGGTCAATAAGCTGGGCCGATGTGACTTCGACGCAATCCCTGCTCGACGGCTATCTGCCGATACCGGGCGTCGAATGGAAAAGCGACAAGCTGAACCTGAGCGTGCAGACATTCGCGCGCGGCACGCCCCAAACCGCGCAAATCGTTGCGCGTTATCGCGTGCGCAACACCACCGATGCACCGCTGCAGGCTTCGCTGCAGTTGGCGATCCGACCGTTCCAGGTCAACCCGCCCGCGCAATTCCTGAACTCGCCGGGCGGCGTGAGCCCGATCCAGGGCATCGCGTGGGATGGCACTACGGTGCGCATCAACGATGTTCCCCAACTGCTGCCTCTGGTAAGGCCCGACATCTTTCTTGCCGGAACGGTCGCTGCAGGGGCATTGCCCGAAAACGCCGAGCAGTATCACGGGCTGGAAACAGAGCCAAAAGGCGTTTACGACGTATTCGGATACGCGTCGGGTACATTAGTATACAAATTACAGTTGCCTTCGCGGGGCGAATGGGAAGCAGAAATCGTCGCACCGATCTCCGGGGCGCTTGCGCCACCCGATCTCGGCGGCCTGAATGCTGCGGCCTGGTTTGAGTGCGAACGCGCCGCGGTCGCCAGCGCATGGCGCCGCAAGCTCAACCTTGTGAAACTGACTCTGCCGCCGCAGGCTCAGCGCATCGCCGACGCGCTGCGCACGGCGCACGCACATATCCTGATCACGCGTGACGGTGCCGCCTTGCGGCCCGGCACGCGCTCCTATGCACGCTCGTGGATACGTGATGGCGCGATGATGGCCGATGGCCTGCTGCGGCTCGGCGATACCGATGCGGCGCGCAGCTATGTCGACTGGTACGCGCCGCACCAGTTCGCCAACGGCAAGGTGCCGTGTTGCGTCGACCATCGCGGCTCCGATCCGGTGCCCGAAAACGACAGCCATGGCGAGTTGATCCACGCGATTACGCAGGTTTATCGTTACAGCCGCGATCGTGCGTCCCTGGAAAAGCACTGGCCGCATGTCAAGGCCGCGATCATGTACATGGACATGCTGCGCATCAGCGAGAACGGAGACGTCAACCCCGCGTTCAAAGGCCTGATGCCGGCGTCGATCAGCCATGAAGGCTACTCCGCCAAGCCGATGCATTCTTACTGGGACGATTTCTGGGCGCTGACCGGCTACAACGATGCGGTCGATATCGCGCAAGCGCTCGGCAGGGCGGATGCGGCAACGCGCATCGCACAAGCGCGTGATCAATTCCGCTTCGATCTGTTCGCCTCGCTCGCGCTGGCGGTGAAAGCACACGGGATCGATTTCATCCCAGGCTGCGCCGAACTCGGCGATTTCGATGCGACCTCGACCACGGTCGCCCTGTCCCCTGCCGGACAAAAGGATTATCTGCCGCAGGACCTGCTGCGCAATACGTTTGAGCGCTATTGGCGCGACTTTGTCGCACGCCGTGACGGCAGCAAACCCTGGGTCGACTACACGCCCTATGAATGGCGCATGGTCGGTAACTTCGTGCGCCTGGGTTGGCGCGATCGTGCGCAGGCGGCACTCGATTTCCTGTTTGCTACGGGTGCCCGTCCGTCTGCATGGAACCAGTGGGCCGAGGTCGTCGGGCGCGAGCCGAGGCAGCTGCGTTTCATCGGCGACATGCCGCACGGCTGGGTTGCGTCGGACTTCATTCGCTCCGCGCTCGACCTGTTTGCCTATGAGCGCGACGCCGACCATGCGCTCGTGCTCGCTGGTGGTGTGCCGGCCGGATGGCTGGAAGGTGACGGCATCGCGATAAGCGATCTGCGCACGCCTTACGGAAAGCTCAGTTATACATTGCAACAAAATGGACAACAGCTCTTTTTGCGCATCGTCGCTGATGCCGCCCCACCGGGTGGCTTCGTATTTGTGTGGCCGCGAAGCGACGCCCCCGGCGCGACGCGGATCAACGGCCGGCGGGCGGCCTGGCAGGCCGGTGAATTGCATTTTCCCACTGCTCCCATGGAGGCGACGATCGAGCTTTCCCACGGCAATTCGCAACTCTGAGAGAAAGTAGAAACCGCGTTTGCCGTTGACTGTTGTGGGCAGGATTTGAAACCGGAGAAATTCTCATGCGTTGGTTGGCCAAATTGATTTCGTCGATTCCCACTCTTGGACTGATGCTGGGCATTGTTTGTG
>JANXVS010000496.1 GCA_025351555.1 Pseudomonadota bacterium
GCGTGACTCGGCCAGATGCCGCGCCGCCAGTTCGATGGTTTCCCCGGCGCCGATCAGCAGCACGCAGGCCTGGCTCAGGTCCGCAAACAGACGCTCGGCCAGACGCACGGCGGTGAATGCGACCGACACCGGATGGGCGCCAATGCGGGTTTCGGTGCGCACGCGCTTGGCCACGGCGAAAGTCTGCTGCAGCAACCGCTCCATTGGCGCGCGCAAGGTGCCGGCGCCGCGAGCGACTTGATAGGCGTCCTTCACCTGACCCAGGATCTGCGGCTCGCCCAGCACCATCGAATCCAGACCCGTTGCGACGCGAAACAAATGGCGCACGGCGGCCTGGTCGGCATGGTGGTAGAGGAACTCATCGAGCCGGCGCCCGGTCAATTGATGGTGGTTCAGCAGCCAGCGCTGCGGCACGACTTCGGCGCCGGGCTCGACTTCAACGTACAGCTCGGTGCGATTGCAGGTGGAAAGGATCAGGGCCTCGTTCACGCCGGGTTGGCGCGCCAGATCCGACAATGCCGTAAGCGTGGCCGCTGGCGCGAACGCGACTTTTTCGCGCAGCTCCAGCGGAGCGGTCAGATGATTCAATCCAAGGGCGACGAGTGTCATGAGGCGAGTGTTATGAATCCGGGGGCCATGCGACAATCGGCTAAGTTGCAGCGGCAGCAGTGTCCGCGCCGGATGGAAATTGTGCGGTGCGTACGCGGCGATAGCAAGCCGATCGTCGTTTGCGAGTTGCCTCTCGGGTCACCACACGATAGGGCCTGAATCAGGCAAGAAGTATACATGACGACATTGTATTCCTTTCCACGATACCGCGACCTGGCACTGACGATGGTCGCGGCGGTCACGCTCGCCGCTTGTGCCAGCGGACCGGGCGCGCGAACGCATGCGCGCGCGCAACCCCTGCAGCGTCTGACTGTGCCACCAGCGGAGCCGGCCAAGGACGCGCTCACCAGCACGCTGGCCGCGGAATTCGCCCTGGCCAACGGGGATCTGGAAACGGCCGTGCGCGAATACGCGCAAGCGGCACAAGCCAGTGACGATCCGGCGGTGGCCGCGCAGGCAACGCGCGTGGCCCTTGCCGCCCAGCAGTGGGAGCCCGCGCGTGCAGCGTTCGCGCGCTGGCAGACGCTCAATCCTGCCGACACGGAAATCTGGCAAGCGCGAGCCTTGCTGAACCTGCACGACGGCAAGGCTGATGCCGCATACGGGGATCTGCTGCGGCTGGCACACGAACCCGACGGCAAGGGTTGGCGTTCGATAGCGCAGGCGCTGCTGCGGGCGGCCGACAAGGTCCAGGCCGGTGCCTTGCTTGAGCGTCTGGCTACACCCGAATTGCTCGGGGCCAAGGCGGATGTCTGGGTGGCTGTCAGTCAGCTGGCGCAGCGGCTCGAGCGAAAACCGCTGGCGCAATCGCTGGCCGAGCGGGCTGTGGCGAAGTTCGCCAGCGCCGACGCCTACGCTTGGGCGGCGCAGTTGAAACTTCAAGCAGGCAACCGCGCCGGTGCGCGCGCCCTGTTCGCCGATGCGCTGCGGCACGATGCGAAAAATTCCCATTTGCGCATCGCCTACGCGACCCTCATGGGAGAGTTGGGCGACAACGCCGAAGCCGCGCATATCCTGGCGCAAGGCCCACAGGACGATTACATCTACGCGGCACGCGCCGCGTACGCCGCGCGTGCGAACGACAAAACCCTGATCGAGCCGTTGTACCGGCAGCTCAAGGCCTTGCCCGAGCCGCGTCCCGGCGCGCGTTTGAATCTGCTGGGCGAGCTGGCTGAACTGCTCGAACGCAAAACCGAGGCGCTGGCTTGGTACAGTCAAGTGGTTGAGGACGATGGCCACCGTTTCGAAGCGCAGTTGCGCCGTGCCGTGCTGCTCGATGACAGCGGCAAGACCGCCGATGCCCTGGGTCTGATCCACGAACTGCAGGCGCGCGCCGGCGATGATGCCAAGCAACTGGGTGAGGTCTTCCTGCTCGAAGCCGAACTCTCGGACAAGCATCAGCACGATGAAACTGCCGTCGCCGTCTACGACCGCGGGCTCAAGGCGCTGCCGGACGATACGCGCCTGCTCTACGCGCGCGCGCTGCTCAACGATGACTTGAATCATGTCGATGCCGCCGTGCGCGATCTGCGGCGTGTGCTCGAACTCAAGCCTGACAATGCCGATGCGCTGAATGCGCTCGGCTACACCCTGGCTGATCGCACCGACAAGAAAGACGAAGCGTTGTCGCTGATCCAGAAAGCGCTCGTGCTCAAGCCCGGCGAGCCGGCGATCATCGATAGTCTGGGTTGGGCGCAATACCGGCTCGGCCATCTGGATGAAGCCGTGCAGCAGCTCAAGCTCGCCTATCAGAAGCAGCCCGACGCCGAAATCGCTGCGCATCTGGGCGAAGTGCTGTGGGTATCCGGGCGCAAGGACGAGGCGAAGAAAATCTGGGAGTTGGGCCGCAAGAAGGACGCCAAGAACAAGGTGCTGCTTGAAACCATCCGCCGGCTCGGCACCTGATGCGGTATCCATTTCCACAATTGTGCGTCGTCGTCACCGCCGCCGCGTTCGCGCTGCTCGCCGCTTGCGCGCCGATGCGTGTGCGCGAGAATCCGGCGACGCTGGCTGCCCAGTCGACGCGTGAAGGCGCTTTGGCGTCGCGGCTGCATTGGACGATCGTCGCACACATCGCCGTCTCCAACGCCAAGGATGGCGGCAGCGGCGAATTGGAATGGCATCAGGACGGCGCCAGCTACACATTCACCGTGCGCGCACCGGTGACGGGCAAGACCTGGAAACTTTCCGGCGATGCCGGCCACGCCGTACTCGAAGGTGTCGAACAGCAAGCGCTGACCGGTAGCGATCCCGAGCGCCTGCTGCACGAACGCCTCGATTGGGATGTGCCGCTGACCGATCTCACGGCGTGGATACGCGGCCTGCGCGCGCCGGATGAACGCAGCGCGGTGCAATACGACGCTCAGAACCGGCCTGCGGTGATCGAGCAAGCTGGATGGAAAATCGAATATCGTGACTGGTTCAGCGATCGTGACCCACCATTGCCGCGCAAGGTATTTGCCAGCCGCGGCGAAGCGCGCGTGCGCGTGGCGATCTCGCAATGGTCGTTCGATGACTGAAATCTGGAGCCAATGGCCCGCTCCGGCCAAGCTCAACCTGTTCCTGCATATCATCGGCCGGCGCGCGGATGGCTACCACTTGTTGCAGACGGTATTCCAGTTGCTCGACTGGGGTGACACGGTGCGCGTGCGCGTGCGCAATGATGGCGTCATTTCCCGCACATCGGCGTTGCCGGGCATACCTGCCGAGAGTGACCTGACTTTGCGTGCCGCGCGTGCGTTGCGTGAACGCACCGGGACATCCCTCGGCGCCGAGATCGATGTGGATAAACGCATTCCGCAAGGCGCGGGTCTCGGCGGCGGAAGTTCCGATGCGGCAACGGTACTTGTCGCGCTGAACCAACTGTGGGGCACGGGATTGTCCGACGACACTCTGGCTGAGATTGGTTTGAGCATGGGCGCCGATGTGCCTGTGTTTGTGCGCGGCCAGTCGGCCTGGGCCGAGGGAGTTGGCGAAACCCTCACCCCGGTGCCATTGCCGCCGCGGGATTACGTGATCCTTGACCCCGGAGTAGGGGTGTCGACCGCGGCCCTGTTCCAAGCGCCTGAATTGACACGAAACTCGCCGCGAATGACAATATCCGACTTCCTTACCGGAACTTGCACGGCGAATGCCTTCGCGCCAGTGGCGCGTGCGCGCTATCCGCAGGTCGCCGCGGCCATGGATTGGCTTGGTCAATTCGGTGAGACGCGGCTCTCGGGTAGCGGTGCTTGCGTGTTTGCGGCAATGGATTCGGCGGAAGCAGTCGCAGCAGTAGTTCGCGATTGCCCCACGGTGTTCACGGCGTATTGGGCGCTTGGGGTGAATCGATCGCCGTTGCTGGATGCGTTGGAAAGTTATCGCGCACGGTTTTGAGCGAAGCAGGTTGCGAAAACGAATGGTGAAGATTTTGATGCAGGATGCATCCACGCGACGCGCGCAGCGTGGCGCGAGAGCAAGTCCGAATTCACTTCGGACTTGCGAGCGAAGGTTGCGGCAGGATGCCCAATCCTTCGCATGAATAGTGGGACGTCGCCAAGTTGGTAAGGCACG
>JANXVS010000525.1 GCA_025351555.1 Pseudomonadota bacterium
CAGTGCATCCGGCAGGCAGTAGCGCGTCAAGGCGCTGCCCAGGCTGTCTTCGGCTCGGCCGACAGGATTCGTGCACGGCAGGAAACCGCTGTTGTCCAAGGTGAATGGCGTGAACCCACCGACCTCGTCCACGCGCGCCTGATCCACGCCGCAGTGCAGATACTGCGCCTCGACATTGCGCAGGTAGCTTTCGCGGTCGCGCCAGAATTCCGCGCGGCTGTCGGCACCCAACTGGTACAGCCACAAACCCGATGCCGTGCGCGAACTGCCGTAGCTGCCATTCTGAGTCGTGGCGATGCGTGCGTCCGGCGAAAGCAGATCAAGGCGCCCCAGGTTCAATCCGCGCAAGGCATCGCGGGCTAGCGGGTAGCCGTCACAGACCAGCGTTCCCAGCGATTGGCCGCAGGCGTCCAGGTGTAGTGCGAACGGATCCTCGTCGACCTCGACACCCGCACCGAGCGCCTGCTCCATCGAGGCGAAAAAACGCGCCTGCATCGACATGCTCGGATTCGGGTCAAGCCCCGGCCGTGCGGATTCGGCGCGGCGCAGCGGCAGACGCTCGTCGTCATCGAGCAAGGCCAGGCGCGCGCCGGCCGAAAGCAGCAACGCCAGGTTCCAGCCGCGGCCGCCGCCGAAGCGCTGCGCCTGCGGATGCGCCTGGCGGAGCACCAAACGCGCGAGCACATCGCGCGAGCGTGGATTTGCTTTTGTGAACTTTTCCACAATTTTATTGCGTTCGGCGTTGCCGATATAGCTGACTTTACAGCCGGTCGTGCGCGCAAATTCACGCAGCAAATCGCGCTGCTCGTTGATGTGGGCCGCGAGCACCGAATCGTCGATCACCACATAGCGATGGTTCGCACGATGCCGCCGTTCGTAGTCCGTCAACGAGGCCAGCAGATGTGCCAACTGTTCCGGCCGGTCGCAGGCGCGGATGAATACCGCACGCATCGGCGCACGCGCGCGCTCGGGTGCGCTCTGCAGACGTCCGATGAAATCGGCATCCGACAACAAGAGTTTGCGCTGGGTCAGGCCATCAAGCACACGCCGCACGGCCTCGTACTGCCCGGCCAAACCCGGAATCGTCGACTGGATGCGTGCGACGTGCTCATCCAGGGTGCGGAATTCGCGGCACAAATCCAGCGCCTGCAGCACCTGGAACGTCATCACATGCGGCTCGCCGCTGCGCTTGACCAGGAAGATGCATTCCTGGCTCGATAACGACGCAACACGGCCATCCTCGGACGCGTAGATCGGCGCGTTCGGGTCCGCCTTCACCGCGACCGGCACGGATTGTGCGGGATAATTGACCTGATAGTTCAGGGTGTTTTCCATTCGTGGTTCCAAGAAGATCGCCTCGCTACGCTCCCGTCAACGCGTATTGGCACCGAACAAACGCCGCCACCAGCTTGTCCGCGGCACGGACGCCACATCGATGGCTGGTGCGACGCCGTTTTCAAGTTCACGCCGCAGCGTCGCAACCTCGGCTTCAAGCTGCGCCAGACGCGCACCGGCCGCCATGTTCTTGCGCACCTCGCCATTGTAATGCTGATACACGGATTCTTCGCGGTCGCCGAACAGAGCCACGCCAGGCAGATCCAGCGTCAGCGGCCGCTTGGAGCACACGGCGATAAAGTACAGCGGGTCGTAGTCGAGTCCCGCCTGCGATTCGCGATCGGCAGCGGCAGTTACACTGGCGACAGTTTGTGCCGTGCCATCGAGCGACCAGATCGTCGACTGGAACAAGAGCTTCTGGCCGTACAAGTGGATAAAGGGAAAATACGGCTTAAGCAGCGCAAGCAGTTCGTCGCGATACAGTTCGCGCACATGAAACTCGTTGCGAAAACCGCTGATATCGCTGTAGCTGCGCTTGTCCGGCGAGGAAATGATCAAGACGCCATCATCGGCCAGTGCATGCGCAAAGCCGCCGATCAGCGCTTCTTGCGCGCCGACGTGCTCCAGGGTTTCAAACGACGCGATCAGATCGAAACTCGCCGCCGGCACATTGAGCGCCGTGCAATCGCCACGCGCAAAACGCAGGTTCGCGCGATCGCCGTAGCGCGCACTAGCGTGCATGATCGCGTCCTCGGCGATGTCGATGCCAAGCACGCTAGCCGCCTCGCCCGCGAGCAGAGCGCTGCCGTACCCTTCGCCGCAGGCCGCATCGAGCACGCGTTTGCCGCGCGCGAACGCCCGCGCGAAAACATAGCGGTGCCAATGCTCGTACCATATCTCGCGCACGCACTCGGGCGTGAAGCGTTCGCCGGTGAAATCCAGCGGCACTGATGTAATCGGGCCTGATTTTATTGGGGATGGTTCGCTCATGACGCGGCGCTCAGCGCGCGGTCCACTGGTATTGAATCGGCCAGCACGGACGTCTGCGCTGCGATCCACGAATGGCTCAAGCGCACCAGGCCGAACTCGCGCGATTGCCCGCGGATCGTGAGGGAGCGTTCGAGCGTGTCGAACAGGCGCACGCCTTCAGGGTCCAGCGGATGTGCCTTGATCAGGTAAGTGCCCGGCAGCAGCGGCAAGGCCGGGAACATGATTTCGGCAGAATATACATTTTCACTTTCCTGCAACGGGCGCACGCCATCCATTTCGGTGCTGACGCCGTAGACTGGCGTGCCATCGGCGCGGACTATACCAACCATGATTACCGGCGCACGGCCGTCGCGCGTGTGCACGCGCACGCGTACGCGCGCATCGCCGCCGCGATCCAGCAGCAGCGGCGTATCGGTGGTGTCGTCATTCAATGCCAGATCGAGCAGGTGAAATTCCAGGCCCTGGCCGGCGATATCGTCGCGTGCGGGCGTCTGGCTTGCGGATTTGCGTTCCTGGTAAGCCAGATACGCTTGCGTCACTTCGAACACGTCGCCGCTCGCAGCGACCTTGCCCTGCTGCAGCCAGCACGCCTGCCGACACAGCTTCTGCACGTGATACATGCTGTGCGAGACCAGGATCAAGGTGCCGCCGTGCTCCAGATAGTCTTCCATCCAGCGCACGCATTTTTTCTGGAACGATTCATCGCCCACCGCCAGCACTTCATCGGTGATCAGCAGATCCGGACGCAATGCGGCGACGATGGCGAATCCCAGACGCACGACCATGCCCGAGGAATAATGCTTGACCGGCTCATCGATGTAACGGCCAATGTCGGCAAAGTCGATTATTTCGGGAAGTTTTGCGCGTGCCTCTTGCGCATCCAGACCGTACAACGCGGCCGCCAGAGCGATGTTGTCGCGGCCGGTGTACTCCGGATGGAAACCTGCGCCAAGCTCAAGCAGTGCGCCGACGCGGCCGGCCACCGCCACGCTGCCCGTGGTCGGGGTCAGCACCCCGGTGAGCAACTTCAGCAAGGTGGATTTACCGGCGCCGTTCTCGCCGATCAAGCCGAGCGATTCGCCGCGGCGCACGCGCAGGTTCACATCCTGCAACACCGCAATCGATTCGGGGTGGCCGCGGCCGGCCAGCAGATGCCACAACGCGCGCAGACGATCGCGCGAGCGGAACACCAGCGGATAGGATTTACCCAGCCCGCGAGTTTCGACGAGTACGACATCGCTCACAGGAAATCCTCGAAGTGCGGCCCGAGCCGCCGGAACACCGCAAAACCCAGCGCCAGCGCGGCGAGCGCAACCACCATGGAAATCGCTTGGGCGGTCAAATCCACGCTGCCGGAATGCAGCAGGGTGGCGCGGAAAAATTCGGCATAGTGCGTGAAGGGATTGAAATCCATCCAGCCCTGGTAGCGTTCCGGCAGCGATGCGCGCGCGTAGAACACGGGCGAGGCAAACATCCACAGCATCAACAGCTGCGGCAACGCCGGCGCCAGATCACGCACAAACACCTGCACCGCAGAGAACAGAAAAGCGAAACCGAGCGCCAGCAGGAACAATTGTACAAATCCACAAAGCGCCAACGGCAGCGCAAGCAAATCAATGGGCACGCCGCTCAAACGCAAGGCAATCACGATCGCGCAAAAGCCGATGGCATGGATCAGAAAGCTCGATGCCACGGCGGCAAACACCAGCACGCCGCGCGGCAGCGCGACCTTGCCAATCAGGGCGGCGTTGTCCTGGATCGCCGTGGTCGCGCGCATCAGGCTTTCCGAAAATGCCGTCCACGGCCACAGCCCCACCGCCAGAAACGGCACATAGCCTGGTGCATCGGCGCCCGGAACCCGCGCCTTGAACACATAGACGAAGACAAACCCGTAGACGGCCAGCTGGATCAACGGCTGCAACAGTGCCCATAGGCCGCCACTGAAGCTGCCCAGGTAGCGGTTGCGAATGTCGCGGCGGATGAAATGAAGCGCGAGACTGAGCGCGGGCATGGGCGTGGCAGATCGGGGAGGAGGCAGGCGCGATTATCGCAGAGCCCGGCCCGGGTTGTCCGCGCGGAATGATCACTTGGCGCGCAACCGCTCCCGGTTAGCGCGCCGAATGGGCCGCAACAATCAATGCTGTGCTTTGCGGTCTTTGTCTGCGGCCTTTCGGGCGGCTGCGTTCGCTGCCGCAGTGGCCTCCGAAGGCGGGACGGTGTCTTTTGCAACATAGCGGGTGCGCAGGGAGGCCACCAGATCCGGATTGGCATCCAGCGCGTTGCCGCGCATTTGCCCGGTATGTTCGTTGACCTGCTTTTCGATCCACTCGTTGCGCAATTTTTCGATGAGTGTCTGACGCACTTCCGCGAACGTACGCTGCGTACCAGGTTTGCGAGCAACGAGCTTGAGAACATGGAAGCCGTCGTCGGTCTTGATGATGGGTGAAGCGTCACCGGGATTTTTCAGGTCCTTTGCGGCCTTTAATAGCGGCGCCGCCATGTTGGCGGAGCTGGCATCCTCGATCAGGCCATGATTTTCTTGCTTGCCTGGATCATCCGAGTATTTCTCCACCAATGCCTTGAACTGATCCGGATGCGCCTGCGCGGTGGTCTCGACCTCGCCGATGCGGGCCTTGGCGTCGACCTCGCTGCGGCTTTTGGTCGATACCAGCACATGCTCGACATCGGCGGCGCCCGGCACGACGTAATCAGCCTTGTTGCTCTGGTAGTGCTCCTGGGCCAGCACATCGAAGTCCGGCAGCTTCAGGCGCTGGCGGTAATTTTCCACATCGGCTCGTGCCAACGTCTCTTCAGTGGCCTGCTGGATTTGCACTTGCACCAGCGGATCCTTGTCGAGTTTCGCCGCTCTGGCCTCGGCGGCCAGTTGCTTTTGCAACAGCAGGTTCATGATCAGGCTTTCGATGCGTTTGGGGCTGTCGAAAAAACCGGCGCGATCCTTTTCGGGAATTTTTTGCGCGACCGCATCGATTTCTTGCAGCGTGACATTGCTGTCGCCCTGGCGAGCGATCATGCCCGGGGGCAGGCCATGGTCATTCTGGGCC
>JANXVS010000529.1 GCA_025351555.1 Pseudomonadota bacterium
AGCGCCCGCGGCGAGCAGACCTGCGCCGACCAGCGCAGCGATTCCGCCGGCCCATTGCGGAACGGTCTTGTCCTGGCTGACGCTGGCATGCAGGTCGCCGATGTTGATGACCTCTTTGTCGTGCGGATATTCGAGCTTGCCAAAAAAAGCGGCGACGCCGCCGATGATGAGAATCAAACCGATGACGATCAGTGCTCCACGCATTTGCCTTCTCCTTAGAGTTGCAGAACCAACAAACATTTCAGTTTTCGATCAGCTGCACGCCGGGTAATTTGAGGACATAGTCGGCGCCCATCAATTGCGATGGCGTGAAATAGCCGCCGACTGGCGGACTGGTCAATTGCAGCAGGTGTTCGGCGATGCCCAGTGACGCGGTCACCGTGAGGTCGTAACCATTGGGCGCGCTCAGCGCGAGCTTTACTTGCCTGCCCGCCGCGTTGCGCACTTCGCCCCAGACGTAACTGCCGCTGTCGCTGCGGCGCTGTTCGCTGGGTCCGGGTGTGGTCTTGTCGATCTTTTTCTTCATCAGATTCTGTACATATCCCAGCTTCAGCAAAGGCTGCAAACGGCGCATCCATCGCATGCGCTGAATAGTCTTTGGCGGCACGACCATGTAGGTCTCGATGTTCGGGATGCCGGTCGAAATGTGGGCGGTAAAGACATCGCCCCAGGGTATCGTCATTGCCGTGCGTGCCTTGCCGTCGCGCACGAATTCGCGTGACTTCCATGCCAACGGCACGGTTTTCAGTTCGCCATCGATGCGCGCGCGTCCGCCCTTGCGCAGGCCCTCGATGCTGGTCTTGGCGGTGCCGGGACTCGGGCCGCCACCGGCCTCGAATGCCAGAATCAGCGACGTGGCATCCGGCAGGCGTTGCTTGAGCATCGCCGCCGTGCAGTCGGTCGGCACCACGTCAAAGCCCGATCCGGGCAGCACGACGATACCCTGGTGCTTGGCTCGCACGTGTGCGTGATGGCATAGCTCAAACACATCGATCTCGCCGGTAATGTCCAGGTAGTGCACATTGAGATCCAGGCACGCGTTGAGCATCGGCGCGGCGGTGCGC
Source organism: Pseudomonadota bacterium (assembly GCA_025351555.1). GTDB lineage: Bacteria > Pseudomonadota > Gammaproteobacteria > Xanthomonadales > Rhodanobacteraceae > Rudaea. The sequence goes on from JANXVS010000529.1 coordinate 1,065, forward strand.
GAGAACGGCCCGGCGCAATGCAGTACCACGGCGACGCCGGCGAGATTGCGCGCAACCTCATTTGCATTGGACAGATCAAATACGCGGCGCGGCAGGCCCAGTTCCTGCGCCAGCGCGCCGATCTCATCGCGATTGCGCCCGGCCAGCAGCGGTTTCAGGCCACGCCTGGCCGCTTCGCGCGCGATCAAGCGGCCGGTGTAGCCATTCGCGCCATAGATCATGAATTGGCTCATCGCGGCGTGCTCCCCTTGCGCATGACATCCACGAGTTTTCGGAAAAACAGCTCCGGCGCAAAGCGCTTGATCCGCCAGCGCATCGGTTCGGCCTGGGTCGGCAGGATCAGGAAATCGCCGCGCTGCACACCGCGGTAGATGCGCGCGGCGACGTCGTCCGCGGCGTCTTTGGAGTTGGCCATGAGCTTGCTCGCCATGGCCTTGTCCGCGTTGGGCGCGCGCGAGGTGTCCATCAGATTAGTCTGGAAAAAAGCCGGGCAAACCACGGAGACGCGTACCGCGCTATTGGCCAGCGCCAGCTCCCCGCGCAGACATTCGGATAGTGAAATGACACCCGCCTTGCTGGCCGAATACGCGGCCATGCGCGGTGCATTGGCAATGCCGGCAAAGGAGGCAATGTTCACAATGTGTCCTTGTCCCTGTTCGATCATCACCGGCACGAAGGCGCGGCAGCCGCGGACGACGCCCATCAAGTTGATGTTCAGGGTCCAGCGCCAGTCGTCGAGCGAGGTCTGCGCCAGCGCACCGGCCGAGGCGACACCGGCGTTGTTGACCACGACATCGACGCCTTCCCACGCTGCGAGGACTTCGTCGCGCATCTCGTCGACCGAGGCGTCGTCGCCGACGTCGACGTTCAGGGCCATCGCACCGACGCCGAATCCGGTGATCAGGCGCACCGTGTCCTGCGCGCGATCCAGGCGGATGTCGGCGCAGGCCACGCGCCAGCCGTTCTCGGCGAAGCGGAACGCCAACGCGCGACCGAGTCCGCTACCGGCGCCGGTGATAAGCACGCGCTTTTGATCCATGCGCCAACTCCCGAACGGTTTGTTATGCTCGGATTGTATGCCACTAGCGAGGCGGCGATGGAAACCGGAGCACTTTTCGATCTGCGCGGCAAAACCGCCTTGGTGACCGGCGCCAGCCGTGGCATTGGCGCGGCGACGGCGCATCTGCTGGCCGGCTTTGGCGCGCACGTTATCGTATCCAGCCGCAAGCGCGAGCGTTGCGAAGAAGTTGTCGCGGCAATTCGCGCCGAAGGTGGCATCGCCAGTGCGGCCGCTGCGCATATCGGTGAGATTGCATCCATCGATGCCTTGTTCCAGCAGTTGGCTGCCGATGGTCTGAACCCGGATATTCTCGTCAACAACGCCGCGGCAAACCCGTATTTTGGC
>JANXVS010000539.1 GCA_025351555.1 Pseudomonadota bacterium
GAGGTTCGACCCCGCCAGATCCGCCGAGCCGCCGATCAGTTCCGGCAACAGCGGACCAAACGCATCGAGCGCCATTTGCGATGCCTTGCGCGAGGCAACGACCAGGCCATCAACCTGCAACTTGGCGATATAGGTGTTCGCAGCTGTCGAGAAATCCGCGGGCAGATCACCGGCCAGGCGACGTCCGAATTCTGCGGCGAGATCCGGATGCGCAGCTTTATACTTTGCGAACAGCGTTTTCCATTCGTTCTCGCGCTCGGCACCCTTGTCGCGCGCGTTCCAGCCGGCGTAGATGTCGGCCGGAATCTCGAACGGCGGATGATTCCAGCCCAGCGCCGCGCGCGCGGCGGCGACTTCGTCCTTGCCCAGCGCCGCGCCATGGCAGGATTCCTTGCCCTGCTTGTTTGGTGCGCCGTAGCCGATGATGGTCTTGCAGCAGATCAGGGTCGGCTTGTCCGGATCGATCGCGGCGGAAACGAGCGCGGCCTTGACCGCCTCGGAATGATGTCCGTCCACATCGCGCAACACTTCCCAGCCGTAGGCCTCGAATCGTTTCGGAGTGTCGTCGTTGAACCAGCCGTGCACTTCGCCATCGATCGAGATGCCGTTGTCGTCGTAGATCGCCACGAGTTTGCCGAGCTTGAGCGTGCCCGCCAGCGAGGCGACTTCGTGCGAGATGCCTTCCATCAGGCAGCCGTCGCCGAGGATGACATAAGTATAATGATCCACAATGTACAAATCGGGACGATTGAAACGTGCCGCCAGCACTTTTTCCGCCAGCGCCATACCGACCGCATTCGCCAGACCTTGACCGAGTGGGCCGGTCGTCGTTTCGATGGCAGCGAATTCGCTCGCTTCCGGATGGCCGGCGGTTTTAGAGTGCAATTGTCGGAAACGCTTGATTTCGTCAAGCGGAAAATCGTAGCCGGTCAGGTGCAGAAGTGAATAAAGCAACATCGAGCCATGACCGTTCGAGAGCACGAAACGGTCGCGGTTGAACCATTTTGGATTCGCCGGGTTGTGACTGAGGAAATCGTTCCACAGTACCTCGGCGACATCGGCCATGCCCATCGGCATGCCGGGATGGCCGGATTTGGCGGCCTCGACCGCATCCATGGATAGCGCACGAATGGCATTGGCGAGTTCTCGACGGCTCGGCATGGGCGACTCTCTGGAAGGCAACAGGCGACACCGGACGGCGGCGCGGCGACCCCTATTGTCGCCGAATCATTCCGGCTTGTCGCGCCGGTCTTGCCCCCCGGTCGCTACACCTGGAACGGATACAGTGCCGGCAGGGCCGAACGGGTGGTACCCGCCGCAGCCGGCCGGCGGTAGCTTGGCCCTTTGCGGAAGGCAGCAGCGAGTCGCGCGTTGAACCCGGCCGCCGCGCCGCGTCCATAGCACGCGCGTTCCAGCTCAGCGATCGCGGCGATCTGTTCCGGATCGTCCAGCAGCCGCGCAAGCTCACCCAAGTTGCGCAAGTCAGGATGCTCGGCACGCGACCAAGTCAGCAGCGCCCGCGCCGCCGCCGGCCAATCGTCGCGCGTGCAAGCCGTACGCATGGCGGATTGCGCTGTAACCAACGCCGCACCACCGGACGCCGATGGCGGGCGCAGTGTCGTGGTGCACCGGTGCTGCGCTTGCCGCGACGCCACCCATGCGGCTAGCGTCACTAGCCACAGCACCAGAGCCAAAGCGCTGAGCAGCCGCCACATGCGCAACTGCGTATTCTCGTCGCTCGGCGCCGGCGGCGGCGTCGTCGCGGGCATGACTGGCGTCGCAGCGACGGCTGTTTCGCGATTTGCGGTATTTATTCCATTTGGCGCATTTGCACTATTGGGTTTCGCAGTGATGGCGGCCGCCGGCACCACGTTCAGATTCAACGCCGGCACCGCGGCCGTCTCCGCACGATCGTGCGCGGTATCCCACCAGTCGACGCTTATCGCCGGCAAGCTCAGCAGCCCGGTTCGATTCGGCACGATCGCAAACTTGCGCTCGCGTTCGCCATACAGCCACTCGCCGTCGTCGCGATTCTGCGTCGTGGTCTTGTCCGGGTAAACGTCGGCACCATCGATCTTCGGCAACGCCAGCTCGGGCAGTTGTTCGAAACCCAGCCCCTGCGCCTTCAAGTGCAAGGTCAACGTCAGCGGTTCGCCGACCTTTGCGCTCGCAGCCGCATCGATGCCATCGGCACTGAGCGTCACCGAACGCGCGGGCAACCAGGCGTCGTTTCCGGATGTGGTTGGACGCGGGCGCACGTCGAGCGTG
>JANXVS010000575.1 GCA_025351555.1 Pseudomonadota bacterium
TGCCACTCGTTGAAGCTGCGATCGAACGAGGAGCCACGATGACCCGAGGTGCCAAACGCGACGCGTTGCGCCGGCACGCCGGGATCGGGTTTCAAGTCGGCATAGGCCGCCAGCAGTTTCGCTACATCCACGAGGATCGACTTCGGCGCAGGTTTGCCAGCGAGCGCGCTGATTTTCTGGCTCATGCGCCGCTTCCCGAATTGCCGTCATTGCGCAATTGACGATAGCGACGGATCAAGGTGCTGGTCGAACTGTCGTGGGCGAGCTTCGGTTCGTTCTTCGTTGTGAGTTCGGCGATGGTGGCTTTTGCCAACTGCTTGCCCAGCTCAACACCCCATTGATCGAACGAATCGATATTCCAAATCGTACCTTGTACGAAGACGCTGTGTTCATACAGTGCGATCAGAGTTCCGAGCGCATACGGCGTCAGTTTTTCGGCGAGCAGCGTATTGCTCGGGCGATTGCCCGCAAACGTGCGATGCGGAGCCAGGGCGGCATCGGTGCCTTCCGCGCGAACTTCATCGACGGTTTTGCCAAATGCGAGCGCCTCGCCCTGCGCGATCAGATTTGCCATCAACAAGTCGTGCTGGTCGCTTAATGAATTCAATGGCTGGCCGAAGCCGATGAAATCGCAGGGCACGATGTGTGTGCCCTGATGGATCAACTGATAGAACGAATGCTGGCCGTTGGTGCCGGGCTCGCCCCAGTAGATCGGCCCGGTCGCGTAATCCACCACGGCGCCATCGAGCGTGACGTGCTTGCCATTGCTCTCCATCGTCAACTGCTGCAGATAGGCCGGGAAGCGTTTCAGGTATTGTTCGTACGGCAGCACGGCGACAGTCGCTGTATCGAGAAAATTATTGTTCCAGATAGCCAGGAGGCCCATCAAGACTGGCAGGTTGCGCTCGAACGGCGTGCTACGAAAATGGACGTCCATCGCATGAAAGCCATCCAGCATCGCGCGAAAGCTTTCCGCGCCGATCGCCAGCAGGGTCGACAAGCCGATCGCCGAAGCCATCGAATACCGCCCGCCCACCCAATCCCAGAAGCCGAACATATGCGCGGTGTCGATGCCGAACTTGGCCACTTCCTCGGCGTTGGTGGAGACGGCGACGAAGTGTTTGGCGATGGCTTTGTCTTCTCCAAGCGCCTTGAGGCACCACGCGCGCGCGGCGTGCGCATTTGTCAGCGTCTCCAGCGTGGTGAAAGTCTTGGAGCAGACGATAAACAGCGTTTCCGCCGCATCCAGATCGCGTGTCGCTTCGACGAAATCGGTGCCATCCACATTCGACACGAAGCGGAACGTGATGTCGCGTTGGCTGTAGTGACGCAGGGCTTCATACGCCATCACTGGCCCGAGATCCGAGCCGCCGATGCCTATGCTGATCACATTACGGATGCGCTTGCCGGTGTGCCCGACCCATGCGCCGCTGCGTACCTGTTCGGCGAATGCAGCCATGCGATCGAGCACGGCATGCACTCCCGGCACGACATCGCGGCCATCGACCAGAATCTTTTCGCTGGCCGGCGCGCGCAGCGCCACATGCAGCACGGCGCGATTTTCCGTTGTATTGATCTTGTCGCCACGAAACATCGCTTGGATACGCTGCGGCAAACCACAGGCTATGGCCAGTTCGCGCAGCAAGCGCAGAGTGTCGGCATTAACGCGTTGCTTGGAGTAGTCCAGATACAGGCCGGCGGCTTCGGCGGTCAGCTGTTCTCCGCGCTGCGGATTAGTGGCAAACAGTTCACGCAGATGCTGCGATCCGATCTGTGCAAAGTGTTGCTTCAACGCCTGCCATTGCGGACGTGTGGTGAGCTGGGGATGGCTCATCAGTGGGTCGATCCTTTTGACGTGGCGCCGACTGCGCTCACTTTGTCGGCAATTCGTTGCAACAGTTGCTGCCACGATTTCACGAATGCCTGCGCGCCGTCAGTTTGCAGTTTTGCCGCCAGTGCGTCGATATCGATGCCGGCCTTGGCGAGCTGCGCCAACACCGCATCGGCATCACCGCCATCGTTCGCCATCGCGCCGCTGAGTTTGCCGTGATCGGCGAACGCCTGCAGGGTTTTTTCCGGAATGGTGTTGATGGTATCCGGCGCAGCCAGTGCCTGGATGTACAGCGTATCCGGCGCCTTGGGATCTTTCGTGCCGGTGCTGGCCCAGAGCAAGCGCTGGGGCAGGGCGCCAGCGGCGGCGAGTCTTTGCCAGCGTGTTGATGAAAGCAGTTTGCGATAAGCGCGGTAAGTTTGCTGAGCCACCGCGATGCCGAGACGGTTGTGCAATTCGTCGGGAAGCTGCGCATTGGCAGCCACGTCCCAACGGCTGACAAACAGCGAAGCCACCGACGAGACTATTGGCTCGAGCCCAGCTTCGATGCGGCGCTCGATGCCGCGCAGATACGCCTCGGCCGAAGCCACGTATTGTGCGCTGGAAAACAGCAGCGTGATGTTGATCGGGACGCCGGCAAAAATCGCTTCCTCGATCGCTGGCACGCCTTCGGGCGTGCCGGGAATTTTCACGAACAGGTTGTCGCGATCGGCCTGCGCGTGAATCTGCTTTGCCGCCGTGATCGAGCCTTTCGTATCGGCGGCAAGCAGCGGCGAGACTTCCATCGAGACCCAGCCATCGATGTGATCAGTGGCGTCAAACACTGGCCGCAACAGATCGGCGGCGCGACGCAGGTCTTCCAGCGCCAGCTCGATAAACAACGCTTCGCCGGATTTGCCGGCGCGGGTTTTTTCGGCGATGCCGGCGTCGTAGGCATTGCCGTCGCCGATAGCGGCATCGAAAATGCTCGGGTTGGAGGTTAGCCCGGTGATGCAATCCGCGGTGATGTAGCGTGCCAGGGTGCCGTCATCAAGCAGAGTGCGGGTGATGTTGTCCAGCCACAGACTCTGGCCGAGATCATGCAATTGCCGGGTTGCGTTCATGCGGGATCCATCCGTTTATTCAAAGAGAGGCTGCGGCAACCGCATAGGCTGCCGGCAGAAAATCGTCGAGCGTGTGCTGACGCAGATCGCCAATGCACGCGATGCTCCTATCCGGCCTGGGGCTGATGTCGGCGGGAGCGGTAGCCGCGTAGTGACCCTGGCGCACGAACACGGTTGTCAGCCGAGCACCGAGGATGCGTTTCATGTCCGCGAGAATCTGCGGCTTGTCATCGACCATCACATAGTGCGCGGCAGGATAACGCTGCTGCATCGCCGCGAGCATGTCTTGCTTGTGTACATAGATCAGCACGTCGCCGCGCAGCAAATTCCAGAGACCGGAGCGCTGGACTTTGCGCGGCTGGAACACCACGTCGCCATCGGACAAAATCACCGTGTGGCCGAGTGATTGCAGATGCGCGATTGCTTCCCGTGCCTGCGGATACAGGCGTTCGGCAAACGGATAATCCAGCAAGTACGCGGACAATTTCAGCAGCGCTGGATCGTTGTCCAGGCCATCACGAAAGCGTTGCAACGCGCCAAGATAATCGGCGTAACCCAACTCATTGCGCAGCGTGTCGTAGATCGCGCGGTAGCGCTCGCGCTGGTCGCGGCCAAACGCTTGCTCCAGATGTGCATCGAGGTCGGCGCCGAAGCGGTCGTTGTCTAGCAGGGTATTGTCGACGTCGAGCAGGAAGACGATAGGGTAGTGATTCAACACGGCACGCTCTCTTCGGGTTGCGGGTCGTGCCAGCCTTCGCTGCCAGTGACGATGCGGGCTGCCTCCGCCGGACCCCAAGTGCCAGGTTCGTAAAGGCTGATAGCGTCTTCATGATTGAGCACTTGATCGACGACAGCCCACGCTGCCTCAACGCACTCGTCGCTGGTGAACAGTGCCGTGTCGCCGCGAATCGCATCACCGAGTAG
>JANXVS010000023.1 GCA_025351555.1 Pseudomonadota bacterium
CTGCGGCAACAAAAAACGACCCGAAGACAAGGATGCGATCGTGCGCATTGGCTTGCGCATCGGCGCAGGCTAGGGCATCGACAATGTTCGCGTGAACATCGATACCAGCACTCGGCGCCGCGGCCAACATGCGTGCGTGCAGTTCGGACGCAGGCAATCCGCGCGGCGTCTCCGCTTCCAGCCCGCCCAGATACCAGGGCGATATGTGCGGCGCCAGTGGCGCGACAATGCCGCCGATATCCTTGTCCGCCAGCGCGCCAAACACGGCCACGTTGCGGCCAGCGACCGGGTTTCGCTGCAACCAATCGGCAAGCACGGACGCCGCCTGCGGATTGTGGGCGACGTCGACAATGAGTTCTGCAGCGCCGGGTTTGCGGAAACGCTGGAGACGAGCCGCGATGCGTGCCAAACGCACACCGGCCGCCAACGCCGCCGGGTTCCAGCCGAGGCGTTCGCGCAAAGTATACAAAGCCGCAATCGCCGCTGCGGCATTGTCGATCTGGCAGGGCGCGGCCAGCATTGGCTCCGGCAGATCCAAGCAGGCATCGCCGCATTGCCACTGCCAGCCGGAACTCTGTGCGACGACGCGGTAATCGATGCCAGCCCTCAGCGTGCGCGCGGCGATCCGTGCGGTTTCGCCAAGCAGCCCTCCAGGCGGCTCGCGCATGCCGATAATCGCCGGCCGGCCGACGCGAAAGATGCCCGCCTTCTCGCGACCGATGCTGTCGCGGTCGTTGCCGAGCCAATCCTGGTGATCCAGATCAACCGTGGTGACGATGGCGACGTCAGCGTCGATGATGTTGACCGCATCGAGTCGCCCACCAAGGCCGACTTCGAGCACGGCGACATCGAGGTTACTTTGCGCAAATATCCACAATGCGGCAAGCGTGCCGAACTCGAAATAAGTCAGTGGAATTTCTTCGCGCGCGGCTTCAATGCGCTCGAACGCATCAACCAGCGCCGCATCGTCCGCTTCGACGCCAAGCACCCGCACGCGCTCGTTGTAGTGCAGCAGATGCGGCGAGGTGTAGCAACCCACGCGCTTGCCATCCGCCGCGAGCATCGCTTCCAGAAACGCAACGGTTGAGCCCTTTCCGTTGGTGCCACCGACGGTGATGACGACCGGCGCCGGCCGCGGCGCGCCCATGCGTTGCCAGATTGCGCCTACTCGTTCCAGACCCAGTTCAACGCTGCGTGGATGAATGAGCTGTTGATAGTCCAGCCATTCGTTGAGAGTGCGCGTCATTCGCGACGTCTCTGTGGATCCGGCACGTTGTTCCTACGCCGCCTTCGCCCGCTTCATCAGCAACCCCAACAGCGCCGCCAGCTTGTCGCGCATCTCGCGGCGATCAACGATCAGATCAATCGCGCCATGTTCAAGCAGAAACTCCGAACGCTGAAAACCTTCCGGCAAAGTTTCGCGTACGGTCTGCTCGATCACACGTGGGCCGGCGAAGCCGATCAGCGCCTTGGGTTCACCGATATTGATATCGCCGAGCATGCCCAGACTCGCCGAGACGCCGCCGGTGGTCGGATGCGTCAGTACGGAAATATATGGAATCCCGGCGCTGCGCAGACGTGCCAGCGCGGCGGAAGTCTTGGCCATCTGCATCAGCGAGAACAGACCTTCCTGCATGCGTGCGCCGCCGGTTGCGGCGAAATTGACCAGGGGCATGCGTTCGTCCAGCGCACGTTCGGCCGCGAGGGTGAACTTCTCACCCACGACCGATCCCATCGAACCACCCATGAAGGAAAACTCGAACACGCAGGCCATCAGCGGCTGCGCTATGAGGCGCCCATGCATCGCGATCAGGGCATCCTTTTCGCCGGTCTGCTTCTGCGCCGCGACGATGCGATCCTTGTACTTTTTCGAATCGCGAAACTTCAGTACGTCGACCGGCTCCAGCGTGGTGAATAATTCCTCGCCGGTGCCTTCATCGAACAGCGCCGCCAGACGCTTGCGTGCGCCGATCGCGTGGTGATGCCCGCACTTCGGACACACTTCCAGATTGCGTTCGAGTTCCGGCCGATACAACACGGCGCCGCAGCCTTCACATTTTTCCCACAGCCCTTCTGGCACCTTGCCCTTGGAGGTCGTGCCTTCGGTGCGGATGCGCGACGGCATCAATTTCTGCAACCAGCTCATGTCGTCGGTTTCTCCAGTCAGTATCGGCGCCGATAGCCCATCGGGCAAACCCGGCTCAATCGGCGTGCGATCACGCGGCATGCGCGGCAGTCCGTTGATCCAGCGCGTGGCGAATCGGCGCGAGGAACTGCGTTGCAGCAGAAATGATCGCATCCGGCGACAATGATTCCGCGAGCCGCGCAACCAGCGCACTGCCAATCACCACGGCGTCGGCGAATTCGGCGATGGCCGCGGCCGATTCGGCGTCGCGCACCCCGAAGCCTACCGCGATCGGCGTGCGTGTGCGCGACTTGATCGCAGCGACGCGTTCGCGCAATGGGGCCAGATCCAGTTTGTCTGCGCCGGTGATCCCGGCGAACGAGACATAGTATAAAAACCCTTCAGCGCATTCGCACAACTCGGTCAGACGCAGCGGTGCCGTCGTCGGAGCGGCGAGGAAAATCTGGCGTAAACCCGCTGTGCGCAACACGGCTGTCGACTCCGATTCTTCGAGCGGACAGTCCACCAGCAGCACGCCGTCAACGCCCGCGGCGACGGCATCGCGCGCAAAGCGTTCGTAGCCGTAGATTTCGACCGGATTGAGATAACCCATCAGCACGATCGGTGTATTTGTATCTTTTTTGCGAAACTCACCGACCCAGCCGAGGATCTGTTTCAGGCCGACGCCCTTGCTGAGCGCGCGCTCACTGGCGTGCTGGATCGCCGGGCCGTCGGCCATCGGATCGGAAAACGGCACACCCAGCTCGATCAAGTCGGCGCCCGCCGCGACCAGCCCGTGCAGCAGCGGCACGACCGCGTCGGGCGAAGGATCGCCGGCAGTCACGAACGGAATCAGTCCAGTACGACCGGTGGATTTGAGCGCGACAAAACGTTGGTCGATACGGTTCACAGGGTGATTCCCTCTTTCGCCGCAATCGTATGCACATCCTTGTCGCCACGACCGGACAAGTTCACAAGTATCAATTTATCCTTAGGCAATTCGCACGCGATTTTCATTGCCTGAGCGACGGCATGGCTGGATTCCAGCGCGGCGAGAATGCCTTCGGTGAGGGCGAGCTCGTGGAATGCCGCCAGCGCTTCGTCATCGGTTACGCCGACATAGCTGGCCCGACCGGCATCCTTGAGGAAGGAATGCTCGGGACCGACACCGGGATAGTCCAGACCCGCGGAAATCGAATGCGTCTCGGTGATCTGGCCGTTGTCGTCGCACAGTACATAAGTGCGATTGCCGTGCAGGACGCCGGGACGGCCGGCGGCGAGCGATGCCGCGTGACGTCCTGTGGCGATGCCGTCTCCGGCCGCTTCCGCGCCGACGATCGCCACCTCGCGATCATTGAGGAAGGCATGAAACAACCCGATCGCATTGGAACCACCGCCAACGCAGGCGACCAGCGTATCGGGCAGACGGCCGAATTGTTCGAGCATTTGCGCGCGCGCCTCGCGACCGACCACGGCGTTGAAATCGCGAACCATCAGCGGATACGGATGCGGGCCGGCCACGGTTCCAATAATATAAAATGTGCTTTCTACATTGGTTACCCAATCGCGCATCGCTTCGTTGAGCGCGTCTTTGAGCGTCTTCGAACCCGACGTCACCGGCACTACCTGTGCGCCCAGCAGTTTCATGCGATAGACATTGATCGCCTGACGTTCGATATCGACCGCACCCATATAGACCACGCATTCCAGGCCCAGCCGTGCTGCGACCGTCGCGCTGGCGACGCCGTGCTGTCCAGCGCCAGTCTCGGCGATGATGCGGCGCTTGCCCATGCGTTTGGCGACGAGTGCCTGACCGACGGTATTGTTGATCTTGTGTGCGCCGGTGTGATTCAGATCCTCGCGCTTGAAAAGTATCTGCGCGCCGCCGATTTTCC
>JANXVS010000029.1 GCA_025351555.1 Pseudomonadota bacterium
ACCTGCGCTTTATTCTGACGGTCGTCAAGTGCATCACCGATCTGGAACGCGAACCGATTGCCTTCGCTTCGCACTGTTACGGGTGTACGGCCGGCGCCGGCAGTTCCTGTGGCGGTGCGTTGACGTGAAGCGGCAGGCACCTTGAGATCGATGCCGCATTGTATACTTTCCGTCATCGTGCCGGTCGCACCGGATGAAACACAGTGGCGTGCCCTGCTCGAGGATCTCGCCGGGTTGCCCGAGTCAAGCGAAGTCATTCTGGTTCGCGCCGATCGCGACGAACTTGCATTGCCGCCAAATGCATCCTGGCCTCGGGGCATACCAATAGAACAGCTACAAAGTGCCACCGGCCGCGCGCGACAAATGAATGTCGGCGCACGCCACGCGCACGGCCGCTGGTTGTGGTTCCTGCATGCCGACACACGCCTGAGCGTACAGGCGCTACCGGCACTCAACAAGTTTCTTGCGCGTGACCAAGACGCGCTCGGCTGGTTCGATCTGAAGTTTCGCGATGACGGGCCTGCGCTGACGGCGCTCAACGCGCGCGGCGCCCGATGGCGTTCACGCTGGTTTGGATTGCCGTTTGGCGATCAGGGTTTCGTCATTTCCGCACGAGCGTTTGCGCAGCTTGGCGGTTACGATGAAACGGTCCACTACGGCGAAGATCATCTTCTCGTGTGGGCCGCACATGCCGCGGGTTTGCCGCTGCGTCCGGTCGGCGCGGCGATATCTACCAGCGCACGCAAATACGCTGCCCACGGCTGGTTACGCACGACATTGCGGCACGCGCTGTTGACCTTGCGCCAGGCGTTTCCTGCGTGGTGGCGCATGCACCGGAACGTCCGCCGCTGAGCGCCGCTCTCGCCATCTTCGTCAAAACGCCCGGCTTGTCACCGATCAAGACGCGCTTGGCGCATGCCATCGGTGCCGCAGCGGCAGAGGAATTTTATCGCTGCGCCGCCGCTGCGGTCGCAGCAGTCGCGCGCGCCGCGGTTGACGAAGGCGTTGACGTGACGCCGTACTGGGCCGTCGCCGAACGCACCGCCCTTGCGCATCCGGATTGGCGGGAATTCCCGACGTTGTGGCAAGGGCACGGCGAACTCGCCGACCGTCTCGAACACGTGCACAACGAACTGCGGACACGACACGAACAGGTATTGTTGATCGGCGCCGACGCGCCGCAAATCAGCAGCACTCACCTCGTCGCCGCGCTTGCTGCCCTGCACGATCCTGCCACAGCGTTCACGCTGGGTCGCGCACGCGATGGCGGATTTTGGTTATTCGGCTCACGTGTCGAGATCCCTCGACACGTATGGCAATCGGTCCACTACTCCGATCCGCGCACGGCAGACGAATTGGCCGGCGCACTCGGCGCATTCGGAAACGTCACCTATTTATCGGAACTGACCGACGTCGACACGGCCAACGATTTAGCGTACTTGCGAGGGGAACTGACAGCAATGACTACCCCATTGCCGGAACAACGTGTCGTCAGCGCGTGGCTCGATAAATTTCCATAAAGTGCATCAGTAGTGTCCGGTTTATTTGTTAGCGGCTGACGGGAAAGCCAATGCTGACGCGGGTTTCGAGCGATTCATAGGTGTCCACGATTTGAATTTCGGAATATCGGTTTGCGATGCTCGCGGGTTTGCACGACCCGGGGTGACGCATGAACGTGGGCAAGACGCTGTTTGCGCAGGTCATGGAGTTCGTGCCGTGGAAGACCTTCGGGCGAATCATCGAGCGGCACAAGGGCGATGCGGGCGTGCGCACGCTGGGCTGCGCGGACTTGTTTCGCGTCATGGCGTTTGCCCAGATCACGTGGCGCGAGTCGCTGCGCGACATCGAGGCCTGTTTGGCCGCCAATCAAGCCAAGCTGTTCCACATGGGGCTGAAGGCGCCGCCGGCTCGCTCGACGCTGGCCGATGCGCTGAACCTGCGCGACTGGCGCATCTACCACGCACTGGCTCAGCGGCTGATTGCTCGTGCCAGGGTGCTGTACGCCAAAGAACCTTCGCTGCTGGAAATGGATGCGAGCGTCTATGCGTTGGACGCCACCACAATCGATCTGTGTCTGAGCCTGTTCGATTGGGCACCGTTTCGCTCGACCAAGGCCGCCATCAAACTGCACACGCTGCTGGATCTGCGCGGCGCGATCCCCGCGTTCATCCACATCAGCGACGGCAAGCTGCACGACGTGAACGTGCTGGACATCCTGCCCGTGGAGGCGGGAGCCTTCTACGTGATGGATCGTGGCTACGTCGATTTCGAGCGCTTGTACACAATGCATCAAGCCGGCGCGTTCTTCGTCACTCGTGCGAAAGTGGGCATGGATTTCCGGCGCGTCTACTCGGCCGCAACCGACCGAAGCGCGGGCGTGATCTGCGACCAGCGCGTCATGCTCAACGGCTACTACTCGGCCAAGAACTATCCGGAGCATTTGCGGCGCATTCGCTTCAAGGATCCCGACTCGGGCAAGACGTTGGTCTTCCTCACCAACAACACGACGCTGCCAGCATTGACGATCGCCGCGCTCTACAAGAGCCGCTGGCAGGTGGAGCTGTTCTTCAAGTGGATCAAGCAGCACCTGCGCATCAAGCGCTTTCTGGGCACCAGCGAGAACGCAGTCAAGACGCAGATCTGGTGCGCCGTGTCTACCTACGTGCTGATCGCCATCGTCAAGAAGGAGCTTCATCTGGATGCTTCGCTCTACACCTGTCTACAGATTCTGTCG
>JANXVS010000035.1 GCA_025351555.1 Pseudomonadota bacterium
TCGCTGGCTGGATCGAAAAAGCCGAGCACGCCGATCGTGCTATTGATCACCAGCCGGCTGGTCGCCTTGAGCGCTTCCTTGGGATTGGCTTGCAGGATGTCGTTGGCGATGGTGACCGGCGATTCGACATTGGCGAAGAAATTGCTGACCAAGGTACGCGTGGTCTGGTTGGTGATCTTGCGATAGCCCACGGCAACCGGCCGGATCGCGACGCGGTCGGCGAACTGGTTGAACGCATACATCTTGCGGTTGAAGGCTTCGTTCGGATCGTCCTTGCGTGGCATTGGCGTGGCGCAGCCGGCCAGCAGGGTTAACAAGGCACTCAGGCCGGCGATTTTGTATATGGACTTCAGTGACATGTGATCTATGTTCCCATTTTCGGGGCTCGGCCGCCGCGCGGAACGCGGGTCGCCGGGATGTCGATTCTGCCTAGCCTAAAGCATTTGGGGATGTTTTTGCACAGCACAATCGGGGCTGATCCAGTCGCCGTTCAGGCGGTGCGTTGCGCTGCACCACCGCCTGCGGATACAATGTTTCCCGTGTAAATTCCTGAATCGACATTATTTTTGAGGTTTTATGGCCCGTATTACCGTGGAAGATTGCCTGGCCGTCGTGGACAACCGCTTCGAACTGGTGCTGATGGCGACCAAGCGTGCGCGGCAACTGGCCAACGGCGCTGACCCGCTGGTGGAAGCCAGCAACGACAAGCCGACCGTGCTCGCCCTGCGCGAAATCGCCATGCGCAAGGTTACTCCGGCACTGATCGCCGAGGTTGAGAAGCAGGAACGCGAGAAGGCCGAACGCGAAGCCCTGGAATGGGCGGCGGCGGAAGTCGACGAAGATATCGCCAAGGGCGGCGACGACCTGTAATGCACGGCTGGCGGACAACGGCAGGCATCCGCCCCAGCGCGTTGCACGCTAGCTGTTCGATGCGGGCGGTCTGACCCGTCCGGGCCCGAGGCGAACATGAGCACGGCGATACGGGAAAAACTCCCTGCCGACGTGCTGGCACTTGAACAACGCCTGCATGCGTATTTGCCGGACGAACAAGTCGAGCGAATCCGCAAAGCCTATCTGATTGGCGCCAATGCCCATGCCGGGCAGGTGCGCAAGAGCGGCGAGCCCTACATCACGCATCCGGTGGCGGTCGCGCGCATTCTTGCCGAGCTGGGCATGGATGCCGAGACCATCATCGCCGCGATCCTGCACGACACCCTGGAAGACACGCCGTTGTCGCGCGTGGAACTCGAATCCGAATTCGGCCCGACCGTCACCGCCCTGGTCGACGGCGTCACCAAACTCGACAGGGTCAAATTCCGCAGCCTGCAGGAAGCGGCCGCCGAAAGTTTCCGCAAGATGCTGCTGGCGATGGCGCGCGATCTGCGCGTGATCCTGATCAAGCTCGCCGATCGTTTGCACAACATGCGGACCTTGGCGGCCATGGCCCCGGAGGCACGCGAACGCATCGCGCGCGAGACGCTGGAAATCTATGCGCCGATCGCGCAACGCCTGGGTATGAACAAGTTCAAGTCCGAGTTGCAGGATCTGGGTTTTCGCGCCTTGCATCCGATGCGTCATCGCGTCATCGACGCGCGCATCAAGAGCGTGCTGGGTAACCGCCGCGAGGCGATGGCCAAGATCGAGGTGGCGCTGTCGTCTCGCCTGACCCAGGAAAATGTGGCGCATCGCGTCGTCAGCCGGATCAAGTCGCCCTACAGCATTTACGCCAAGATGCGCGCTGAGCACAAGAGCTTCGTCCAGGTCATGGACGTATACGGCTTCCGCGTAGTGACGCGGCTGACGATGGAGTGCTACCACGCGCTCGGCGCGATTCATTCGCTGTACAAGCCGCTCGACGCGCGCTTCCGCGATTTCATCGCAATCCCGAAGGCGAACGGTTACCAGTCGCTGCACACCGTGCTGTTCGGCTCGTTCGGCGCGCCGATTGAAATCCAGATCCGCACCGAGGACATGGACCAGATCGCCGAGCGCGGCGTCGCCGCACACTGGGTGTACAAGACCGCAGCCGAGCCGGGCAGTGCCGCGCAGGCGCGCGCGCGCGAATGGGTTGCCGGCCTGGTCGATGCACAGGTGCGCGAACCCTCGTCGCTGGAATTCCTCGAAAATGTAAAAGTGGATTTGTTCCCGGACGACGTCTACCTGTTTACGCCCAAGGGCCGCATCCTCGCGCTACCGCGCAATGCCACGGCGCTGGATTTCGCCTACGCCGTGCACACCGATGTCGGCACGCATGCGGTGGCCGCGCGCATCGACCGCAAACTGGCGCCGTTGCGCCAGCGCCTGAATTCCGGAGAAACCGTCGAAGTGATCACGGCGCCGTCCGCGGTGCCGACGCCGCAATGGCTGGAGTGGGCAGTGTCGTCGAAGGCGCGCACCGCGATCCGGCATTTCTTGAAACGCCTGCAGCACGAGGACGCGGTCGAGTTCGGCCACCGCATGCTCGATCGCGCGCTCGACGCGCGCGGCGTCTCGCTCGATGCAATTCCTGTGGCTGCGCTGGATCGCTATCTGGCCGAAGCCAAATTCAAGCGACTGGAAGAATTGCTCGCCGATATCGCGCTCGGCAATCGCATGCCCGACCAGGTGGCTGCGCAACTCGCACAGGCCCGCGGTGCGCCCGATGCGCAAGCTCTGCAGCGTAGCGCGGAGAAGATCCTCATCAATGGTTCCGAGCGCGGCGTACTCAGCTTCGGCAATTGCTGCAACCCGGTGCCGGGCGATGACATCGTTGGTTACCTTTCCGCCGGCAAGGGCATCGTCGTGCATCGCCACGATTGCCCGAACATGCCCGAATACAAGAAAATGCCGGAACGCATCGTCGCGATCGGCTGGGATCGCGACGTCACCGGCGACTACCGCGCGCGCCTGCGCATTGTCGTCGACAACAAACCCGGCGTGCTCGCCACCGTGGCCGCCGCCATTGCCGAGGGCGATTCGAATATTGAAAACGTCGAATACCAGGAACGCGACTTGCAAACATCGGCCTTGCTATTCACGATCGAAGTGCGCAACCGCAAGCATCTGGCCGATGTGATGCGCCGTGTGCGCCGCGCCGCTGTGGTGCACGGGGTTTATCGGTATCCTTAGGTTCCTGCAGGAAGTGCATCCGGAGATTTCATGTCCCGACAAATCATTGCGACCGTCAGCGCGCCAAAAGCCATCGGCCCGTATTCACAGGCTGTACGTTGCGGCAACACCCTGTATTTTTCCGGGCAGACGCCGATCGACCCGGCGACGGGAGCGCTGGTTGCCGGAGACATCACCGCGCAAGCGCGGCGCGTGTTCGAGAACCTCAAGGCGGTGTGTGAAGCTGCCGGCAGTTCGTTCGCGCAAGTCGCGCGCGTCGGCATTTATCTCACCGATCTGGCCAACTTCGCAGCGGTCAATGCGGTGATGAAGGAATATTTCGCCGAGCCGTTTCCCGCGCGCTCTACTATCGGCGTGGCCTGCCTGCCGATGAATGCCCAGGTCGAAGTCGACATGGTTCTGGTGTTCGACTAGACGCGTGACGCGAGCGCCGTTGCCCAAGGAGCAGTCTGTGGCTGCTGCGGACGCCGCCATGCGACCGATCGCCGCGCTACCTGGCGTCGGGCCCGCGCTAGTCACCACGCTGGCAAAGTTGGGCCTGACGAGCGTGCAGGATCTATGGTTCCACCTGCCTCTGCGCTACGAAGACAAGACCCGCATCACGCCGATCCGCGATTTGCGCTCTGGCGATACCGCGCAGGTGGAAGGCCGCATCGAGGCGGTCGAAAAGGGATTTCGTTATAAACCGCAATTGCGTGTGGCGATCAGCGATGATTCGCGACAGACGCTGCTGTTGCGGTTCTTCCACTTCAACAACGCGCAGGCGATGCAGCTTGCGGTCGGTGCGCGTCTGCGCTGCTTTGGCGAAGTGCGGCATGGCGCGAACAGTCTGGAAATGGTGCACCCGCAATACCGGCGTCTTGCAGATGATGCGACAGCCGCGGTGGAAGAACGCCTGACGCCGATTTATCCGACCACCGAGGGCCTCGGCCAGAAGCGCCTTGCGGCCCTCATCGAACGCGCCCTGACCCTGCTGCCGGGGGATGAGGCGTTGGAGCTGATTCCGGAGGCTTTGCGCAAAGTATACAAATTATCCTCGCTGCGCGAGGCGCTGCTGTATGTGCACCGGCCGCCGCCGGAAGCCGATCTTGCCGGTCTCGCGCTTGGGCTCCATCCGGCGCAGCAGCGGCTCGCGTTCGAGGAACTGCTGACCCAGCACCTGAGCCTGAAGCGCATGCGCGAGCAGTTGCGTCGCCATTCGGCACCGGCGCTGCACGGCGATGGCACGCTGCGCGCCCGGTTTCTCGAACAACTGCCGTTCACGCCGACGCGGGCACAGGAGCGTGTTGCCGCCGAGGTCATCCGCGATCTTGGCCACGCCACGCCAATGCTGCGCCTGGTGCAGGGTGATGTCGGCTCAGGCAAGACCATGGTCGCGGCGCTGGCCGCGCTGGCAGCGGTCGAAGCCGGGTATCAAGCCGCGTTGATGGCGCCGACTGAACTGCTGGCCGAGCAACATTTCCGCCATTTCCACAAGTGGATGACGCCGCTGGCCGTCAATGTCGTCTGGCTCGCGGGCAAGCTCAAGGGCAAAGCGCGCACCGCAGCTCTGGCGAGTATCGCCGGCACAGCGCAGATAGCGATCGGCACGCACGCGCTGATGCAGGAAGGCGTGACGTTTCGCGATCTGGGCCTGGTCATCATCGATGAGCAGCACCGCTTCGGCGTGCATCAGCGCTTGGCGCTGCGCGACAAGGGTCGAGCGCCGCATCAAGCGGCGCGAGGGCGAGACACGGACGCCGAGCGGCAGCACACCACGGATGGTTGCAACCTCACGCACGTGCCGCATCAGCTGGTGCTCACGGCGACGCCGATCCCGCGCACCCTGGCGATGACGGCCTATGCGGATCTGGATGTTTCGGCGATCGACGAACTGCCGCCGGGGCGCACGCCGGTGACGACGGTAGCGATTGCCAACACGCGCCGCGCCGAAGTCATCGAACGCATTCGGGTCGCCTGCGCCGGTGGCCGCCAGGCGTACTGGGTGTGCACGCTGATTGAGGAATCCGAAGTCCTGCAGGCACAGGCGGCCGAAGTCACGTTCGCCGAATTGACCGCGGCGCTGCCGCAGCTGCGCATCGGCATCGTGCATGGCCGTTTGAAGTCTGCGGAAAAACAGGCGGTGATGGATGCATTCAACGCGGGGCAACTGGCGCTGATCGTGGCGACAACGGTGATCGAGGTCGGCGTCGACGTACCCAACGCGAGCCTGATGATCATCGAGAACGCCGAGCGTCTCGGTCTGGCCCAGTTGCATCAATTGCGCGGCCGCGTCGGTCGCGGCAGTGCCGAATCCAGTTGTGTATTTCTATACCAGGCGCCGCTGTCGGGCATGGCGCGCCAACGTCTGGACGTACTGCGCGAAACCAGCGACGGCTTTCGCATCGCGGAAAAGGATCTGGAACTGCGCGGTCCCGGCGAAGTGCTCGGCACGCGCCAGACCGGCCAGCTGAGCTTGCGCATCGCCGATCTGGCGCGCGATGCGTACCTATTGCCTTCAGTGCAGCGTGCCGGCGCGGTGATGCTGCGCGATCATCCGGAACTGGTCGAACGCCTGATTGCGCGCTGGGTCGGGCATGCGGCACGCTACGCCGATGCGTGATTGCAAACCTCGTTCCAAGTTGAGGACGAACAGGTTGGGGAGAAAATGGGAAAGCTGAAATTGCTGATCGATACCGACCCCGGCGTGGACGATGCGCTGGCGATTTTGATGGCGCATCGCCATGCCGACGTGGTGGCCTTAAGCATCGCCACCGGCAATGTGCGCCTGGCACATACGGTCGGCAACGCGCTCAAGCTGATCGAGACGATCGGCGCGCAGACCCCGGTATTTGCCGGTTGTGCGACACCGCTGGTGCTGGCGGCGGCGGATGCCGCCTTCGTGCATGGTGCCGACGGTTTTGGCGACACCGGTTATTTGCCGAGTACGCGCCAGGCTGAAAGCGAGCACGCGGCGCAGGCGATCCTGCGCCTGTCGCATGCGCATGCCGGCGAGCTGGTCTTCGTGGCGATGGCGCCGCTGACCAATCTCGCGCTGGCGTTGAAGCTCGATGCGACCTTGCCGCAGCGCATCGCCAGGCTGGTGATCATGGGCGGCGCGGTGACCGGCTGCGGCAATACGCACCGGGTGCCGGCTGAATTCAATATCGGCTTCGATCCGGAAGCCGCGCATGTAGTTTTTTCCACTTGGCCGCATTTTACCCTTGTGGATTGGGAAGCTACGCTGCGCCACGGCGTTGCGTTTGAAACAATGGAACGCTGGTTGGCTGCGGATAATCCGCAAGCGCACTTTTTTGCGGCAATCTCGCGCCGCACCCGTGAGTGGACGCGCACGCGAGGCCGGCCGCGATTGATGGTGGCCGATGCGCTGGCGATGGCGGTGGCGTTGCAACCGGACATCGTCACCCGCGCCGAGGATCATCACGTCGCGGTTGAACTTACCGGAACCCTGACGCGCGGCGCGACCGTCGTCGATTGGGAAAATCGCTTCGGCAACGCCGCGAACGCGCACATCGTGATGGAGGTGGATCAGGTGCGCTTCGAGGCGCTGGTCGCGTCCGCGCTTGGCGCCGGTTGAAGCTTCTTACGGCTGCTTGGCGCTGACGTCACCTTTCAGATAACGATCGAACCAGGCGACCGTGCGCTCCAGCGCATCGATCTGGTTTTCGCGCTTGGCGAAGCCGTGGCCTTCGCCGGCGTAGTAGTGCGCATCGACCGTGCCGCCTTGCGCCTTGATGCTGGCCACGACCTGTTCGGCTTCCTCTTTCGGCACGCGGATGTCGTTATCGCCCTGCAGCACCAGCATCGGCGCGCGGGTCTGCTTGATGAACGTGATCGGCGATGCGGCTTCGTATACTTTTTTATCCTTGACCGGATCGCCAAGCAGCGATTTCTCGTACTGCTGCAGGAACGGGTCTTCGTGTTCGAACATGGTGAGCCAGCTGATGATCCCATATTGCTCGACGCCGGCGGCCCACACATCCGGTGTCTTCGCCAGAGCCATCAGGGTCATGTAGCCGCCATAGGAACCGCCGGTGATGCCGATCTTTTTCGCATCGACGTAGCCGGTCGCGGCGATGAATTTCGCGGCATAAACCTCATCCTGCAGATCGGCACCGCCCAAGTCCTGGTAGTTTGCTTTCTGGAATGCGATGCCATAACCGGTCGAGCCACGCACGTTCGGCGCGATGCAGACGTAGCCACGCGAAGCCAGCGCGAGCGCCGTGCGGCTGAAAGTGTCGAAGGTCTGCCCGGTCGGGCCGCCGTGCGGGATCACCACGCCCGGCGCGGAACCGTCGCGTTTCAGGTTTGCCGGCAGCCAGACGAATGCGCTGATCACGGTGCCGTCCTCGCTCCGGTAATGCACCAGCTGCGAGCTCGGCAAGGTATTAGGATCGAGACTGGCTAGCGACGAGCGCGTGAGCTGCATGGCTTTGCCATCAACGCCCACGATCCAGTAATCGGCGGGTGCATTGCTGGCTGTGTGAACGACGAGCATGCGGCCATCGGGTGAGAAAATGCGGCCATCGCCCAGCGGAAAACTCACGCCGGGCGGCAGCTCCGCTTTGGCGCTTTTTCCGGAGGCAACGTCGTAGAGGAAGGTGTCTTCGCGGCCATCGGCGTTGAGAGTCCCCGCGAGGTGTCTGCCGTCCGGCGAAAATTCGCCGGCTTCAGTGTCCCACGCGCTCGAATCGAGCCAACGGTAATCGCGTTTGGCGAGATCGTAGAGTGCCGCCTGGTTATGGCCGGAGCGTGCATTCGACGTCAGCGCCAGCAGCTTGCCGTCGGGCGATACGCCGCCGAGCGTGATCAGCGTCTGGCCTTTGTGCGGAGTGAGCTCCTCGGCCTTGCCCGAGCCGACCTCGATGCGCCAGACGCTGCTGTCGGTGAAGCCGGCATTGCCGCGGTTGGCGTAGATGTAGCGTCCGTCGCTGCTCCACGTGACGAGCTGCCAGAGGTGATCGGGGGTTTTTTCGTGCGTGAGCGCGCGCGGTTTGCGCGTGGACCAGTCGAGCAGCGCGATGTTCGTCACCGAGGCCGTTTTCGGCTTGTGTTCGAACGCGAGCATCTTGCCGTCCGGGGACCAATGCGGCGAGCTCTCGGAGACGTCATCGCTGGCGGTCAAGTTGATCACCGTGCCGCCTTGCGCCGGCACGGCGAACAGATCGTAGATTTCGCCGCCGCCGCGGTCGGAATGGAACGCGATCCAGCGGCCATCGGGCGACCACGCGGCACCGCTCTGGCGATCGTCGGATTGGGTGAGCTGGACCGGCCAGCCGCCGGCGGCGGCGACCTTCCAGAGGTTGTAGCGTCCGGTGAAATTCGTCGACAGCACGACTTCGCGGCCGTCGGGCGCCCAGGTCGCGCCCAGGTTGCCACGCGTGAAGAACAGATCGGCGACCGGCACGGGACGCACTTCCGCGTTTGCCGTCGATGCGAGCGACTTGGGATCAGTCACGGCGCGCTCCGGCGCCGGCACG
>JANXVS010000037.1 GCA_025351555.1 Pseudomonadota bacterium
TGCTGGTTCGTGTCGAAGACAACAAGGCGGAGCCAGCGAAAGCCGATTCAGCAACGGCCGAGGCGCCGAAAGCCGACGCTGCAAAAGCGGATGCCGCGAAAGCTGATGCAGCAAAAGCCGCTGCGGCGAAGGCCGAAGCAAGAGCGGCGGCAGAGAAAACAGCGGCCGAGCACGCTGCCGCTGACCAGGCGGCTGCAGTACAAGCGGCAGCGCAAAAAGCCGCGACTGAACGCGCCGCTGCGGAAAAAGCTGCTGCGGATGCAGCTACCGCCAAGGTTGCGTCCGAGAAAGCCGCGGCTGGGAAGGCTGCCGCAGAAAAGGCCGCGGCGGAGAAGACGGCTGCGGACAAGCTGGTCGCCGCGCGCCAGAACATGGAGAAAAACCTCAACGATGGTCGGCCGGCTGCAGGGTCGCTCGCCGTGACGCAACTGCTGAAGGACGATCAGGTGTTTATCGATGGCTCGATTCGAGGCGTCGTGCGGCGCGTAGGCGCGCACCCGCAGATGTATTGGCTTGAAGGCGAGTTGAATTTCGATCGCATCGAACTGTTACCCAGCGGAGCGGGCCGTTACAACGTGGTTGCCGATATTCACGAAACCGCCAATCCCACGCTGCGCACACATACGAGCGCACATTTCGTCGGCAACGTGCCGCCACCTGAATCGGCCGAACGCAAGTCACTGCAGCAACAATATGCCGAGGGCCATGAGATTCTCGGTTCCCTGCATCCGACCGATTTAAGGTCGGGCGATATCGTCTATACCGGCGAAGGCGCTGCCGTTGTGGCGCGCCGTACTGGTCTGGATCTGCCCAGGTACTGGCTGGACGGCGATCTGAATCTGGGCCAGACCGGCATCAACAAGCAGGGTGGCAATGCGTATCGGGTGTTGACCGATACGGTCAAATAGCGCTATCGCGGTTCCGAATTGCGTTATTCACAAATACACAAGGCAGCATCTGCGGCCTTGTGTACATTGGCGATAGCCATTCAGGCATAAGCTTCGGTGCGGCGGCGGCGGAAGTAGATCGCCGCTGCGATCATGGCGGCGCCCGCCGCGGCGCCGATCCAGAGTTCCGGGGAAACCATCAGCACCTGGATCGTATCCAGCGAGAGTACCGGACTGAGTAAGTCGCTCCTGCCGCTGTCCATGTGTTCCAGCGCCTTGAACATGGATTGATCCATCCAGCTGCCGGGAAGCACGCTGAACAGGATGCGGCCGACAACGTGTTTCCAGAACCACGCGCTCGGTAACGCCATATCCTGCATCAGTTTTGCCGACGAGACGATGACGCCGACAATTACGGGTAGCAGCACCGCCCAGAGGAAAGGTTTTGAACGCACAAAGCTCGAGCACAGCAACAACCAGCCGATCGTCGGAAGCGCCCAGAGCGCATTGATCGGAATCAGCAAGGCCATCATCAGCCACAACCTGATCAAACGCAGCGGCGACCACAACACGGATATTGCATTGACGCCGTTGACCGCCGCGAAGAGCGTCATCAGGACAAGGAAACCCAGTTGCAACGCAATCATTGCCAGCGCTGCCAGCACCGGTGCAATCACACACGCTGCAACCACCTTCGCCAGCACCGTCTGCGAGTCAGAGATCGGCAGCGATTTCCAGAACAATACGCTGCGATCGCTGCGGTCGTTGTACAGCGAACCCAACAGGTAAAAGAATACGACGAAGAACAGCGCGATGCCGATCGGAAAGCCAATGGTGAGCAGCGCGATGTCCATTCCTGCATTCAACTTCGCGACATTTTCCGGCGACAGGTTTTGCGTCAACATATCGAGCTGGATGCCGTTGACGTTGATGCCGTGCTGTTTGGCTGCCAGTTCAGCGGTTGCCAGCACGATCAAGAAAAGCGCCAGAAAGGCTATCGCGACGATGGCGGGTGTCCACAGAAAACCGCCGCGATATTCCCAGTATTCGCGCTTGAGCAGCCAGGCGAAGGTATTCAGGGGAGTAGCCGTTTTGGTACTGCCGGCGTTCATGGCTGTCGTATTCATGCGTAAGTTCCTTTCATCGTTGCGACGAACAGATCGGCAACGCTGGGTTTGTGCAGTTCGCCGAGTTCGGCCAATCGCGTGCGATCCACGCCGTCGAACAGGAAAATCGATTTGCCGAAGATCTGGCGCTCATAAAGTGGTTTCAACGCACGTGTGGCATCGGCCTTGTCGGGATTCACCATGACTTCGACGAAGCGCTCGGCGACCTGATCCATGGTGGCGTCGAGCACGATACGGCCTTCGCGGATGAAGATGAGATCCGTGAGGATGTGCTCGATTTCCTCGATCTGGTGCGTCGTCACCAAGATCGTCTTCTGCTCATCGAAATAATCATTGAGCAGGCTCTGGTAGAACTCCTTGCGATACAGGATATCCAAGCCCAGTGTCGGTTCGTCCAGCACTAGCAGTTTCGCGTCGATCGCCATCACCAAGGCCAGATGCAGTTGCGCGATCATGCCCTTGGATAATTCACGCACGCGCGACGTCGGCTTGATCTTAGTGCGCGCAAGAAACGCTTGACACTTCTCGCGTGAAAAGCGCGGATGCACACCGCCGACGAAATCCACCGCCTCGTTCACCCGCAACCAGCGCGGCAGCACGGCGACGTCGGCGATGAAGCACACCTGCTGCATCAGTTCATAACGCTGCGAGCGCGGATCCATTCCGAGTACCGTGAGTCCACCGTCGAATTCAGTGAGCCCGAGGATCGCCTTGAGCGCCGTGGTTTTCCCGGCGCCGTTCGGGCCGACCAGGCCGACGATGCGTCCGGCCTGGATATCCAGATTGACATTGTCCAGCGCGATAGTGGTGCCGTAGCGCTTGCTCAAGCCCGTTGCCTGCACAACGGTACCCATCACCTCGGTACTCATATCGGTGCTCCTGCGGATTTCGGCGCCGGCTCTGATCTAGCTTTGTCCAGTAGAGTCTTCAGATCCAGACCCATGCGCACCAGCCGCGCGTGCAACATCGGCCATTCCTCACGCAGAAAGCGTTCGCGTTCGGATTGCAACAACGCGTCGCGTGCCCCTTCGTTCACGTACATACCCAAACCTCTCCGTTTCTCGACCAATTGTTCGTCCACCAATTCTTGATACGCCTTGGACACGGTGATCGGATTGAGTTGAAAATCCGCCGCGACCTGGCGCACCGAGGGCAGGGCGTCGCCTTGTTTCAACACGCCGTCCAGGATCATCGCCACTACGCGATCGCGCAGTTGACGGTAGATCGGCGCGTTATCGTTCCAGATAATGCTCATGCGTTATTCCTTGCTCACACGCGTCAGGATTTTGCCAAACGAATAGTAGGGCATGTCCAGACGCAGGCCGCGCAGCGACGCGGTCGTATCCAATAGAGGCTGTTGCCGGGTTGCCTTGATGAATTTGGGCGCGTCATCAAACGAGTTCGTGTCGGCGTTCATGGCGGCTGCAATCTCGGCAGCACTCGGTCGCACTGTGATCGTCGGCAGGACGGTGATAGGCAGGAGCGCGGTCGCCATGCGAGCAGCGATTGCCGGTGCTGGGACCAGGCTCCCCTGCGCCGGCTGGTGGCCAGGCAGAGCGATGACAAGTCCCAGGCACGTGACTAGCAGGACGGCGGCGCGGATCAGTACAGCGTGCATGCTCATTGGGGTCTCCTGTAGTGCTATGTAGAAGTAGTGTTGTATCTAAGTATAACACCAGATCGAGACTTGTCAAGGAGAATGTTTGTTAGAAAATTTGTGGGGTTGGCCGACTCTAGCAAGCAGTTCCCGGTGCGCCGGGAACTGCTGAAAAATCATGTCATTGAGTGACTATGTTGTCAGTACTACTCGCAACGGAGCGCGAGCGATGCGTCAACCGCGCGGCCGGATCAACCCCAATGCTTCAAGCTTGAGCACGATGCGTTGCACTGCTTCATCCGGGTTGATATCGCTGGTGTCGATGCGCAGTTCCGCATGCTCGG
>JANXVS010000038.1 GCA_025351555.1 Pseudomonadota bacterium
CACGCGCGGTTTCCTTCTCGACGATCGAGGCCAGGATCAACGCCTGGTACGGCGACTCCAGCGGCAAGTCCGGATCGCGCGCGCTCCACAACTTGTCCAGCGTCTTGTGCATTGCTTCATACGCACGGCGCAAGACATCCAGGTCGCTCATGCCTTTGACGTAGCTGTAGGTTTCCGGCAGGAACCAGCCTTCAGGCAGCGTGTCTGTGGCGCCAAGTTCGCGCATGATGCTGGCGTCGTCGTCGACAGCAAGGGTTTGTTTCAGATCGGCATCGTGCGCGAGCGCCGCGCGGGTTTGCGTAAATGTCCACCCTTCCACAATGGTAAAACGACGCTGGACGACTTCGCCCGCCGCCATCTTCGCCAGCAACTCGCGTGGTGTGATACCTGGCGTCAATGCGTATTCGCCGGCATGCAGGCGCCCGGCGACGCCGGTTGCACGCGCCAGCGCGCGCCAGTACAACAGCTGTCCTGCGCGAACACCCGCCGCTTCGAGCAG
The DNA here is from genome assembly GCA_025351555.1 of Pseudomonadota bacterium. Taxonomy (GTDB): domain Bacteria; phylum Pseudomonadota; class Gammaproteobacteria; order Xanthomonadales; family Rhodanobacteraceae; genus Rudaea. The sequence continues at coordinate 500 of JANXVS010000038.1, forward strand.
ACGCAGCACGCCCGGCAGAGGCGTGCCCAGCGGTACGTCGATCGAGGCTTTGTCCGCGAGCGGCGCCAGCGGGGTGTCGGCAAAATGCCGGTATTCGGTATAGAAATATACCGCGACGCCAGCCACGAGCCCGAACAGTATGGCCAGCACGGCGGGCGTGCGGCGTGAACGGCGTTTTGCGGACGATGATCGACTCACGCGTGACTCGTTACAGGAGAACCGGCGTATTTTGCCCGAAGCGTGTGATCGGCGCTCATGTCCGCTCCAGCGCACACAGCATGCCGCGCGCCTTGGCGCGGGTTTCCTCCAACTCATGCGCGGCATCCGAATCGGCGACGATGCCGGCGCCGGCGCGCAAGGACACCTCGCCGCCGCGCTGGGTCAGGGTGCGGATGAGAATGTTCAGATCCATGCTGCCATCGCGATTGAGATAGCCGAGCGAGCCGGTGTAGGCGCCGCGACCAACGCTTTCGAGCTCGGTAATGATCTGCATCGTACGAATTTTCGGGCAACCGGTAATCGTGCCGCCAGGAAACATGGCGTGGATGATCTGTCCGGGTGTGACCTCCGCACGCAGGCGCCCGCGCACGTTCGAGACGATGTGATGAACGTGGGTGTAACTTTCCACCTGCATCAATTCATCAACTACCACCGAGCCCGGTATGCAAACTCGGCCCAAGTCGTTGCGTTCCAGATCGATCAGCATGACGTGCTCGGCGCGTTCCTTGGGATGGGCGACGAGTTCACGCATGCGCACGCCGTCATCATCGCCAGCCAGGCGCGGACGCGTGCCCGCGATCGGCCGCGTCTGCGCGATGCCGCGGCGCGCTTCCACCAGGCGTTCGGGCGAGGAGCTGACGATCGCCCAGCCGTCCCATTGCAACAAGCCGGCGAACGGCGCCGGATTGGCCCGGCGCAAGCTGGCATACAAAGCTGCAGGTGCCGGTGCGTGCGCATACCGTGCGCGCCATTGTCGCGACAGATTGACCTGAAACACGTCGCCGTCGTGCAGGTAATCGTGAATGCGCGTGACACCATCGAGAAACCGTTGCGGCGCGTCTTCCTCGATCGCCACTGCGGCCAGCGGTGGCGGCCTGAATGCCGGCACCGCAGCCAAATCAGCGTGCAGGGCGGCAATCAATTCGGCGTATTGCGGTTCGGCGATGAGGAAAGTCTGCTGCGCCGAGCGATCGACAATAATCGCCGCCGGGCAGCGCAATGCCAGCGCGACCGGGATCGCCGGATTCGGCGCCGCCGGCCGCTGCAGACACGGCTCGATTTCCGTCGCCAGTTCGTAACCCAGCAACAGGGCCCAGCCGCCATGGAAGGGTAAATTTCCACAAGTATCTTTTGCCGCGTGCTGTCGCCACATTGCATCCAGCGCGTCAAGAAAACTCGCGCCGTGGTCGCGGCCGCGGGAGTCGCGCACACGGCCGTCGTGATGCAGCGCCAGCGCATCCTGCGGGAACGCGAACAGCACGTCGTAACGCGCTTGCGCACCGCTGTGTGTCACGCTTTCAAGCAGGCAGGGATAGCGCTGCGGATTGGCGGCCGCCAGTGGCAAAAGATCGCACACACCAGGCAGCGTGCGCATGTCATGCCCGGAATTGCTTGAAACGATTCTGTTCGTAGCCAACGAATCCCCTACTCCGTTCGTGCTGAGGTATCCAAGCATGAACGGATGCCAACACTCAGTGTTCGCCCTGACTCGCGCCATCCTGGCGCTCGCCCTCCGGGCCAGCTTCGCTGTTCGCGCGCGTTCCAGCGCGCGCAGTCGATACCTCAGGGGCGAACGCGAACCCGTGGCCCGCTCTACAGACGCCGGAACACGAGGGTGCCGTTGGTTCCGCCGAAGCCGAACGAATTCGACAGCGCCACGTCGACCTTTGTCTGGCGCGCGGTGTGGGGCACGAAATCCAGATCGCAGCCTTCGCCGGGATTGTCCAGGTTGATCGTCGGCGGCACGACGTTGTCGCGGATCGCAAGGATCGAAAAGATTGCTTCGATACCACCCGCAGCACCGAGCAGATGCCCGGTCATGGATTTTGTCGAACTGACCATCACGGTCTTGGCATGCTCGCCAAACGAGGTCTTGACGGCCTGGGTCTCGGCCAGATCACCGGCTGGCGTCGAGGTGCCGTGCGCGTTGATGTACTGGATCTGGTCGGCATTCAGGCCGGCATCCTTCATCGCCGCGACCATGCAACGTGCGGCGCCTTCGCCATTCTCGGTCGGCGCGGTGATGTGATAGGCGTCGGCGCTCATGCCGAAACCGGCGAGCTCGCAGTAGATGCGTGCACCGCGTTTGGTTGCGTGTTCGTAGTCTTCCAGCACCAGCACGCCGGCGCCGTCGGCGAGCACGAAGCCATCGCGATCGCGATCCCACGGCCGGCTTGCCTTTTCCGGCTCGTCATTGCGCGTGGACATCGCACGCGCCGAACAAAATCCACCCATCGCCACGCCCGTGGTGGCGAATTCGGCGCCGCCGGCGATCATCACGTCGGCGTCGCCGTACTGGATCATGCGCATGGCCAGGCCGAGATTGTGCGTGGCCGTCGTGCACGCCGTCACGCAGGCGATGTTCGGGCCCTTCAGGCCAAGCATGATTGACAGGTTGCCTGCGGCCATGTTGATGATCGAACTGGGTACGAAGAACGGTGAAATCTTGCGCTGGCCACCCTCATGATAAATGATGCTGGTGCGCTCGATCGTGGCTATGCCGCCGATGCCCGCGCCGATCGCGCAGCCGATGCGCTCTTCATCGTGTTCGTGCGGATGCAGGCCGGCGTCGGCCATCGCCTGGATCGAAGCGTCGATGCCGTAATGGATGAACGGATCCATCTTCTTGACGTCTTTCGGCGCGACGAATTGCGCCGGGTCGAAGTCACGCACTTCACCGGCAATGCGCGTCGGAAACGTGCTCGCATCGAAATGCGTGACCGGACCGATACCGCTCTTGCCCGCGAGGATATTTTTCCACGCCGTGGCCACGTCGTTGCCGACGGGGCTCAGGATGCCAAGTCCGGTGATGACTACGCGCCGCTTGCTCATAGTGTTTCAGCCCAGAAAACGTCGTGTGCAAGATGCGCACTGCTGCTGCTCACGCAAAAGCCACAAACGAAAACTGCGCCGGGAGGCGCAGCTTCGCGTGAACCGAATTCATCCGGCTCAATTTGTTCGGCTCAGGCTTTGACGTGCGCCTTGATGTAATCGACCGCCTGCTGCACGGTGGTGATCTTCTCGGCTTCTTCGTCCGGAATCTCGCATTCGAATTCTTCTTCCAGCGCCATCACCAGCTCGACGGTATCGAGCGAGTCGGC
>JANXVS010000057.1 GCA_025351555.1 Pseudomonadota bacterium
GAGCCCAGTGCCAAAAAGAAGTGATCTCAAGTCGGTCATGATCGTGGCCGGGTTCGAGTTGACCAGGATGACGCGATAGCCTTCGGCCTTGAGCGCCTTGCAAGCCTGCGCGCCTGAATAGTCGAACTCGCAGGCCTGGCCGATGACGATCGGCCCGGCGCCGATGATCAGGATCGACTTGAGATCACTTCTTTTTGGCACTGGGCTCGCCTGTGGTCGGGAACAGCGGATCCGCTGGTGACACCGGAACACCAGCTTTCTGAATGGTATCGGCCGGTATGGTCAACTCGGCGCCGCTATCCAGCTTGAGACCGATCGCGGTATTGGTAAATTTCATCAGTGTGCCGCTGCGCAACGTGCCCAGCGTAGTGCCCACGGTGACAGCCTTGCCGATATATTTGCCAAGATCGGCATAGGCGACTTCCTGCAGTGTGACCGACGGTGCAGCATGCGGTTTGGCTGCAGGCGCGGACGCTGGCGCAGCGGCGAAGCTTGTCGCCACCGCGCAACCAAAAACTATACTTGCAAGTAATGCGTAAATTTTCATCATGCTTACGCCGCGGCAACCGCGCGCGCCTCCATCGAACGAACGAACTCATCGAACAATCCATCCACATCGTGCGGCCCAGGACTGGCCTCGGGATGGCCCTGGAAACTGAAGGCTGGCGCATCGGTCAGACGAATGCCCTGGTTGGAGCCGTCGAACAGCGAACGATGTGTCACCCGAACGTTGCGCGGCAGCGTTGCCTCGTCCACCGCGAAGCCGTGGTTCTGACTGGAAATCATCATGCGGCCGCTGGCCAGATCGATCACGGGATGATTCGCACCGTGATGGCCAAACTTCATCTTGATCGTCTGCGCACCGACCGCGAGGCCAAGAATCTGATGCCCCAGGCAGATGCCGAAAAGTGGAATTTGCCGCTTTATAAACTCACGCGTGGCGGCGATGGCGTAGTCGCAAGGCTGCGGGTCGCCGGGGCCGTTGGACAGGAACACGCCGTCGGGATTGAGCGCAAACGCCTCCACGGCAGACGACTGCGCGGGCAACACGATCACCTCGCAGCCGCGGTCCACCAGCATGCGCAGGATATTTCGCTTGACGCCAAAATCGTAGGCGACGACACGGTGCTTGCGCGCCACCGCAGTGAACTCCAACCGATCGAGGTCGTAACTGCCTTCATCGAACCGATAACTTGCACGCGTGCTGACGACTTTCGCCAGATCCATGCCGTTCAAACCCGGAAACGCGCGCGCTTTGGCGAGTGCGTGCATTTCGGACCCCGCCGCACCAGCCACGATACAGCCGTTCTGTGCGCCAGTGTCGCGCAGGATGCGCGTTAGCCGGCGCGTGTCGATGTCAGCGATAGCGACGATATTGTGCCGGCGAAGATAGACATCCAGAGCTTCGGTACTGCGCCAGTTGCTGGCCAGCCGTGGCAGATCGCGGGTGACGAGTCCTGCCGCGTGCACGCGGTCGGATTCCTCGTCCACCGGGTTGCAGCCGGTATTGCCGATATGCGGGTACGTCAACGTGACGATTTGCTGTGCATACGAGGGATCGGTGAGGATCTCCTGATAGCCGGTCATCGCGGTGTTGAACACCACCTCGCCAATGGTTTCGCCTTCAGCACCAATGGAAATGCCGTGGAAGACGCTGCCGTCTGCGAGTACGAGTAAGGCCGGTGTATGCATTGCGTCGCCTTAGGTTACTGGGCGCAACCTGCGGATGCAGGCCAACCCGCGGGCTGGCGGAAACCAGTCCGTGGATTTGAGTTGCGGGCGAGTGCGAATGATACCGATGCGTGCCGGGCGCGTCCACCGCAGCGCGCGGCGCTAGAATGGGCGCATCCCTACCGAGCCAGCCATGTCCGCAGTCCTTATTGGCCCCCAGCACCACTGCTTGTTCGATCCCGCGCATCTGGATCGCGCCGATACGGTCGTGCGCAGCGAGCCTTTTCGCTTTCTTATCACCCGCGACCAGCTTCCGATCGACGCCGCCGCCGAGCTCAAGCACGATTTCCCAAAATACGCTGGCGCCGGATTTTTTCCGCACGAG
>JANXVS010000009.1 GCA_025351555.1 Pseudomonadota bacterium
CGCAGAGGCAACTCGCCACACAACAGCATTTGTCCGGGCAATTGCAGAAGCAACTCGTCGCGCAGCAGCAGTTGTCTGAGCAATTGCAATGGCAACTCGCCGTGCAACAGCAATTGTCGGAGCAGGCGCAAATTCAGCTCGCCACGCAAGGAGAGGAAATCAGGCGGCTCCATAACGATACCGGCCAACTCGCGGCGAAACTCGGCGACACCGAGCGGCAGCGCGACGAGTTCCAACGAGAGGTGACGCAGAAGGCCACTGAGGTCCACGAGCGAAATCTGGAATTATCGCGACTCTCGGCGCACGCGACGGCGATGGCCGACAACGTGCGTGCCTTGAAGAAATCGTGGTCGTGGAGGATCACCGCGCCGCTGCGTGGCATCGTCGGTTTGTTTGCACCGCGGAGGCTCCGGCCACGGACCTCGGTCGGCATGGAGCAGTGCCTGTATCGCTGGTACTATTCAATCCCGGGCCTAGACGGCGCGCGCAAACGCACGGCGATCCTATGGCTGCACACACATGCCGCCTGGCTGACCCGGCACACGCTTTCGTATCAGCTGTATGCGAATTCGCGTGAGGCCGCATTGCCCCAAACTCCGAGTCCGGACAGCGCACCGCGCATGGACGCCGATCGCGCCCGCGTCATCCTGGCCGGGATGTCCGCGCGGCCACTAATCTCTCTGGTGATGCCGGTATACAATGTCGAGCGGCGCTGGCTGCTGGCCGCCGCGGACTCAGTGCGCAACCAGTTTTATCCGCATTGGGAATTGTGCATCGCCGACGACGCCTCGAGGCTCGCGGAGACGAAACGCACACTCGACGAATTGGCCCACAGCGATGCGCGCATCAAGATCCAGCGCCTGCCGGCGAATGTCGGCATCGCCGGCGCGTCCAATGCGGCGTTGCGCCTGGCCACGGGGGACTATATCGGCTTTCTGGACAACGACGATGCGCTGACCAGCGATGCACTGATCGTGGTGGCGCAACACATTCTGGCCCACGATCCGGACATCGTGTATTCGGATGAAGACAAGCTCGACGTCGATGGCCGCCACGTCCAAGCGCACTTCAAATCCGATTTCAACATCGACTATTTTCTGTCGATCAACTACCTGTGCCACTTCACCGTGATGCGCCGCACGCTGGTCGAACGCATCGGCGGTTTTCGCACGGGGTTCGATGGCGCGCAGGACTATGACTTGCTGCTGCGCGCGACCGAGCGGGGCGAACGAGTGCTGCATATTCCACACGTGTTGTATCACTGGCGAATGACGCCCGGTTCCACTGCAACAGATAGCAGCAGCAAGCCGAAAAGCTGGGATGCGGGGCAGCGCGCGTTGAGTGAATCGCTCGTGCGCCGCTGCATCGGCGCGAGCGCCGAGCCGGGGCCGTATCCCAACACGTTCCGCGTTCGGCGCACGATCGCCGGCCAACCGCTGGTGAGCATCCTGCTGCCGTTCCGCGACAAACCCGAGCTTCTTTCCACTTGTATACTATCGGTCCTGGAAAAAACCGATTACCCGCAATTTGAAATCCTCGGCATCGACAACGGCAGCGTCGATCCGGACACTCACGCACTGATGCGCGAGCTGGAGCGCCGCGACCGGCGTATCCGCTTCGTCGACTACGCTGAGCCTTTCAATTATTCGTCAATCAATAATTTCGGCGCGAGCCATGCCCGCGGCGAACATCTGCTGTTGCTCAACAACGACACCGAAGTAATTGCACCAGAATGGATGCGCGCGCTGCTGGAGCATTCGCAGCGCCCCGAAGTCGGCGTGGTCGGCGCCAAGCTGCTCTACTCCGACGAACGCATCCAGCATGCCGGCGTCATTGTCGGCATTGGCGGCGTCGCCGGACACGCACATTTGCTGCAACCGAGCGATCATCCCGGATATTTCGCCCGCGCCCAATTGCAGCAGAATCTGAGCGCCGTGACCTTCGCCTGCGCGATGACGCGGCGCGAGGTGTTCACGCAACTGGGTGGCTTGAACGAACGCGAACTGGCTATCGCCTTCAACGATATAGACTACTGCCTGCGCGCGCGCGAAGCCGGCTATCTGGTGGTGTATACGCCATATGCAACGCTCTATCACCATGAATCGAAAACACGCGGCTATGAAGACAATCCGGAAAAGCAGGCGCGCTTCTTCCGGGAGATCACCTATATGCAAGCCCGCCACCAGGCGATTCTGCAGCAGGGTGATCCCTACTACAATCCGAACCTGCGCCTGGACACCCACGACTTTTCCGCGCGGCCCGGCTATGTCGACGCGCTGCCGCGTTGAGCATGGTCCGCTGCGGTCGCACGCATGCTCGCCATCCTGATCATCAACCACCGCACTGCGGTAGCGACGCGCGCGTGCCTCGACGCCTTGCTGCCGCAAACACCCACCGGTGTCCGCATCTACCTGCTTGACAACGGCTCGGGCGCGGCGGAAGCCGCCGAGCTCGCCCGTTGCTCGGGCGCCCATGCAGACAAAATAACCTTCGAAGGCAGCATCGCGAATCTCGGTTTTGCCGCAGGCATGAACCTGTTGCTGGAGCGTGCGCTGGTTGATCCAGCAATCGATCAGGTACTGCTGCTCAACAGCGATACCCGGCCGACACCTGGTTTCATAGCCGCCATGCAGGCGCGGCTGGCTCCGGCAACTCACACCGACATGGTGGCTGCAAAGTTGCTTAATCCACAAAGCGATAACGTGGATAGCTTGGGCATCACCTTGTATCGATCCACGCTCGCTTCCAACCGCAAACACGAGGATGAGATATTGCTCGGCCCCACCGGCGGTTGCGCGTTGTTTAGCCGACGCCTGCTGGAAGATTTGCACGCCAGTCACGGCGAATGGTTCGACGAGAATTTTTTCTGTTATGCCGAAGACACCGATCTTGTGCTGCGCGCGCGCTGGCTGGGTTATCGGCCAGCGTTTGCGGCCGATGCCATCGTCTACCACGAAGGCTCGCTTTCTTCAGGTGGCCCCGACAACGATTTCGTGCTGTATCACGGCATCCGCAATTCGCTTTGGTGGCTGGTCAAGGACGCGCCTACCGGCTGGCTGCTGCGCTCGCTGCCATGGTTTATCTTGCTGCATGGTGGCATCTGCCTGCGCCACCTGCGCCGCGGACGCGCACGCGTGCTGAGGCGGCTGTATCGCGACGCAATCAGAGGTTTTCCTGCGGTGCGAAAAAAGCGCGCCATTATCCGCAAAGCGCGTCGTGTCCCAGCACACGAATTCGCCGCTTGGGTGGAACCGCATTTCTACGAGCGCGACTACGTACAGCGTGCTTGGCGGGAACTGTGGCGAGGCAACGGCGACTGACACGCCCGCGCGGATCAGGTCAACCGCACGATGATCTCAATCAGCGTAGCCGAAGCGGCGTAGAAACGGTTCGAAGAACCCGTTCGCCATCTGTGTCTCGCTGCGCGTCAGGACCTCGCGCCAGCGGCCGATCGACGAAGCAGGCGAAGACGCGGTGACATGTCCGGCCTGCGCACTAGCCTCCTGCAACAGGCGTGCGATGGTATCCGCGCAGCTATCGAGGCCGATGAAGTCGAGTACGCGACGCAAGGTCGCGTCAGAGTTGCGTACCAATTCTTCGTAGCGGACCAGAAGTTTTTCGCCTGAAAAACGATCGTGCAACCAGGTCAGGTGCATCAAATTTCCGGCCATGACCGGCAACAGACCAGCGAAATCCTTGCCATGAGCCTCGTGGAATTCATACACGCCGCGCTGTGAATTGAAGGCGCGCATGGATACGAGCATATCCCGTGGATCGCGCACGACGAAAATCGGCCGCACCCGCTCGAACAGTCCACCGATGAGATCGATATCCCACAACAAACCGAGCTTTTCCACAATCACAGATGCCGCGTGGTTTGGGGAAAGCATTTTGTACAAATCCACAATGCGCTGACGATACTGCAGGCGCATCGTCGCAAAAAAATCGCCGAGCTGCTTGCAATTTGCGTTATTTGCATCGTCGAGAATCGCCAGCGCCGCAAGCAGGTTCTGATCCATGCTCTGGCTGTTGCGACTGTCATCGGCCTCGTAAAAACGCGGCTGCATGCTCGCAAACCATTCCTCCGCCAAACGAATGCCAAGGCGCGCCTCGTAGGGATATTCGCGATGTCCAAGCACGTGCTCGTGACCATGCAGCATCTGTGACAGGAAAGTAGTTCCAGACCTTGCCGACGCGAGGATAGGTACGAAGGTCGTGGTCGTGTCTTTAGGTACAGGTTGCGTGCCTGTGACGAATCGCAGCGTGATTTCAAACAAGGCGGAGGAACGGTCATCCGCTGTGTCGAGAATGATTTTCAGCGGCTCGCATTCGCCGAGCACGGCTGGCACAGCATCGATGCGAAACCCGACAACGTGATGATTGCCGGGGTAGATGTCTTCGACGTCGGCGCGTTCGAACATTTTCGCGTCGGCGATGCGCATGCCGCGCCAGACGAGGCTGATATTGGTAATCTGCTCGGCAGCACAAATGACCCAGCCCTGCAGGGACAAGCCGTAACGCGGGGAGGCGAACGTCGCCGCAGCCGGGGCATCCAGATGAGCCTCGACGCCATTGATCCACGGCCGCGTCTTGACCACCGATTCGATCACGAACTCGCGCATAGATACTCTGTAAGCGGCGGGATGTCCTGCGTCAATTTATACAATTATGCCAATGCCGCCGTCAGCTCGGCGCGCAGATCCGCGACATCTTCCACGCCGACCGAAAGCCGGATCAGCCCGTCGCTGATACCAAGCCGCTTGCGGTTTGCCGGTGGCACCGAGGCATGAGTCATGATCGCGGGATGCTCGATCAGGCTTTCGACGCCGCCAAGCGATTCGGCGAGCGCGAACAGACGGCATTGCTCCAGCACCTTGCGCGCCTTGCGCAGACCGCCTTTGACCTCGATCGTGATGATGCCGCCGGGGCCATCCATCTGACGTTTGGCCAAGGCATGCTGCGGATGCGATTTGAGGCCGGGATAAATCACACGCTGGATGACGGGATGTTTTTCCAGCCAGCCAGCGAGCTGTTGCGCGCTCTCGCAATGCGCGCGCATGCGCAGGTGCAGAGTTTTCAAGCCACGCATGGCAAGGAAAGAATCGAACGGCCCGGCCACGGCGCCGACCGAGTTTTGCAGGAACCCCATTTGCTCGACCAGGCCCGCATCATCGCCGGCGACGACAATGCCGCCGACCATGTCGGAATGTCCATTAAGATACTTTGTCGCAGAGTGCAAGACCAGGTGCGCGCCGTGTTCGAGCGGGCGCTGCAGCATCGGCGAACAGAACGTGTTGTCGACGACCAGGATCAAGCCATGCTTGCGTGCAAACGCGCCGAGCTTGGCCAGATCGACGAGTTTGAGCATCGGGTTGGTTGGCGTCTCCGCCCAGATCACGCGCGTGTTCGGCTTCAACGAAGCCTTCAGCGCGGCCGTGTCGTTGAGATCGATAAAGGTGAAATCCAGGCCCGCGCTGCGCCGGCGCACGCGCTCAAACAGACGGTACGTGCCGCCGTACAGATCGTCCATCGCGATGATGTGGCTGCCTGAATCGAGCAGGTCCAGCACCGTGGCCGCCGCGGCCAGTCCCGATGCAAAGGCGAAGCCCGCGCGACCACCTTCCAGATCCGCAATGCAGCGCTCGTAGGCCATGCGCGTGGGATTTTGCGAGCGGCTGTACTCGTAACCTTGATGCACGCCGGGGCTGGACTGCACGTAAGTCGAAGTCGCATAGATCGGCGTCATGATGGCGCCGGTCGAGGGATCGGGGCTCTGGCCGGCGTGGATGGCGCGGGTGCCGAGGCCTTGAGTTTTCGATTTCGTCATAAGTAAACTTCTTGTAGAAAATTGCTTTCAGGATGGCCGCTTCTTGATTTTCGCGATCAGGGCGATCGCAAGAATCACTGCACGCGCCGCCGCAAATAGTTGAGCAGGTCAATACGCGTGATCAGGCCGAGGAACTTGTCGCCATCCATGACGATGGCGACATGGCCGGCGACGAACACCGGCAGCAGGGCTTCGATGGAGGATTTCACGTCGAGACTCTGCAGCGTGCTGATCATGGCGGTGGAAACCGGATCGCGGAATTTTGCTTCGTCGCCGTAGACGTGCAGCAGCACGTCGGATTCGTCGACGATGCCGACGATCTTGTCGCCGTCCATCACCGGCAATTGCGACACGTCGTAGAGTTTCATGCGCTGGTAGGCGGTCGTCAGCGGCTCGGCGGGACCGACCACGACGGTGTCGCGCTGCGAATACGGGCGCAGGATCAGATCGCGCAGATCGCCGGTGTGCTCGCGCTCGTGAAATCCTCCATCGAAGCCCTGCTGCCGGTGTTCGTCGACGGCCATGTCGCCATCGTCATGGATGGCGACAAGTTCCTCGGCCTGATCACGCGTATTGAC
>JANXVS010000071.1 GCA_025351555.1 Pseudomonadota bacterium
GCTGGTGCGCAACACGCGTGCAATGGCCGACGCAACCGCTGCGGGCGACACTACGCTTCGAGCATGGCGAAGCCGTCGCGCTGAACGGGCAGACTCTGGCCGGACACGAACTGTTGGCCAAGCTAAACACCGAATTCGCGCAGTACGGCGTTGGCCGTGGTGTGTATACCGGCGATACAACCATTGGCTTAAAAGGCCGCATTGTATACGAAGCACCCGGCCTGATCGCGTTGCTGACCGCGCACCGCGCGCTTGAAGAAGCCGCGCTGTCCAAGCAGCAGAACCGTTTCAAGCCGGAGATCGCCCGCAAGTGGGTGGAACTGGTCTACGAAGGTTTCTTCCACGATCCGCTCAAGGCCGATCTGGAAGCGTTCCTTGTTTCGTCGCAACGTTGCGTCAACGGCGAAGTCACGCTGGAAACCTGCGGCGGTTCAGTGACGGCGGTTGCGATGAAGTCGCCGTATATTCTCACTGCCAAAGGCGCGACTTACGCGCAATCAGCGGATTGGGGCGTGACCGAGGCAGAAGGATTCATCAAGTTGTTCGGCATGAGCAGCACGCTGTGGGCCGAAGTAAACCGAGCACAATTGGATCGGGGCTTGCGAAAGTGACCATGCTACTCGACACCACGCTCGCACACCTGCGCGCGCTCGTCGCGTTCGACACGCGCAATCCGCCACGTGCGATCGGCACCGGTGGCATTTTCGACTATCTGCGTGCGCAGCTTCCTGGGTTCGATTGCAGGGTGACCGATCACGGCGCCGGCGCCGTGAGTCTGTACGCCGTGCGCGGACGGCCGAAGATTCTGTTCAATGTACACTTGGATACCGTGCCGGCGACACCGACCTGGACGCGCGATCCACACGAATTGCTTGTGACGGACCATCGCGCAATTGGTCTTGGCGCCTGCGATATCAAGGGCGCCGCGGCCGCCTTGCTCACGGCTGCAGCGCACACGCCGGGCGATGCGGCGTTCCTGTTCACGACCGATGAAGAGGCGAACGATGCGCGTTGCATCGCCGCGTTCCTTGCGCAGAAGCGGCCGTTCGACGGCGTGATCGTAGCCGAACCGACGCGCTGTGAAGCTGTGCTCGCACATCGCGGCATCAGTTCAGTGGTGATGCGGTTTGCCGGGCGAGCTGGGCATGCCTCCGGTGACAATGCCGGCGCCGATAGCGCTCTGCATCAAGCAATCCGTTGGGGCGCGAAGGCACTGGATTACGTTGAGAGCCAATCGCATCAACGCTTCGGCGGACTCGCCGGACTGCGTTTCAATGTCGGCCGCATCGAAGGCGGGATCAAGGCGAACGTGATTGCGCCATCGGCGGAACTGCGCTTTGGTTTCCGACCGTTGCCGTCGATGGATACCGATGTCCTGCTGGATATCTTCGTGCGTTGCGCGGAGCGTACGCCAGCGGAAGTGACCGAGACATTTCGCGGGCCGTCGCTGCCGGCCGGCGATGTATCCCAGGCGGAAGCCCGACGCTTGGCAGCGCGCGACTTTGCCGACGAACTGGGTTTGCCGATCGGCCATGCCGTGGATTTCTGGACCGAGGCCGCGTTGTTTTCGGTAGCCGGCTACACCACCTTCGTCTGTGGTCCGGGCGATATCGCCCAGGCACACAGTGCGGATGAGTTTGTGGAACTTTCCCAATTGCAACAAATTACCGAAAGCTACCTCGGCATCATCAAATCATGAACGCGCATAAACAGAACCGCCAGACCATCGTGCGTCTGCTTTCGAGCATGGCCAGCGCGAAGGAGATTTCGCAATATCTCAAGCGCTTCTCGCAACTGGACGCCAAGCGTTTCGCCGTGGTCAAGGTCGGCGGCGCGGTGTTGCGCAACGACCTGGAAGCACTGACGTCGTCGCTTGCGTTCCTGCAGCAGGTGGGACTCACGCCGATCGTCATCCACGGCGCCGGGCCGCAACTGGATGAGGAACTGGCAGCGGCCGACATAGCCAAGCGCACCATCGACGGCTTGCGTGTGACTTCATCCGAAGCGCTGGCGATCGTGCGCCGGGTTTTCCTTGCGCAGAACCTGATCCTGGTCGAGGCGCTGCAAGAGATCGATGCGCGCGCCACGTCGATTGTCTCCGGCGTGTTCGATTCGGTTTTCCTCGACCGGGAAAAATACGGCCTTGTCGGCAAAGTACACAAGGTGAATCTGGCGCCAATCGAAGCCAGCCTGCGCGCCGGTTCGATTCCGGTGATTGCAAGTCTCGGCGAAACGGCAGGCGGCCAGATCCTCAATATCAACGCCGATTTCGCAGCGAACGAACTCGTGCAGGCGCTGCAGCCGTACAAGATCGTTTTCTTGACCGAAACAGGTGGCCTGCTCGACGATGGCGGCAAGATGATCGATTCGATCAACCTGTCCAGCGAATACGATCACCTGATGGCGCAAGCGTGGCTGCATTCCGGCATGCGCGTGAAGATCGAGCAGATCAAGGCGTTGCTCGATCGCCTGCCGTTGTCGTCGTCGGTATCGATCACGCGGCCGTCGGAACTGGCCAACGAACTGTTCACTCACAAGGGTTCGGGTACGCTGGTGCGGCGTGGTGAAATTGTGTCGCGCTATAGTTCCTGGGAGGATCTCGACTGCGATCGGCTGCGCACCCTGATTGAATCAAGTTTTGGCCGCACCCTGGTGCCCGGCTACTTCGAGCGTACGCCTCTGCATCGCGCCTACGTCAGCCAGAACTATCGCGCCGCCGTCATTCTCGTTGAGGCGGACGGCGACATCTATCTCGACAAGTTCGCCGTGCTCGACGACGCCCAGGGCGAGGGGCTTGGCCGCGCGGTGTGGCAGGTGATGCGCGAGGAAAATCCGCGCGTGTTCTGGCGCTCGCGTCATGCCAACCTCGTCAATGATTTCTATTTCAGTGAATGCGATGGTAGCTATCGGCTGAACGGCTGGAAAGTGTTCTGGTACGGCATGTATGGGTTCGATGAGATTGCACGCTGTGTCGAACATTGCCGCGTGTGGCAGGCGACACTGATTGGTATGCCGACGACTCAAGCGACCGCGATTGAGGCGACGGCATGATCCAGCGATCTGTCGGCATCGTCGGGGCTCGGGGTTACGCCGGTGCCGAACTGATTCGTCTGATCGCGCGGCATCCGAGAATGCTGCTCGCCTTCGTGTCGTCGCGTGAGTTCGATGGCCAATGCGTCAGCGAACATGTCACCGAATTCAGTGGCGAGCTGCGCTACGAAAATCTTGACGCGGCGGCGGCCGCTGCCAAGTGTGCCGACGCGGTCGTGCTCGCACTACCGAACGGCAACGCGGCGCCGTTTGTTGCACAGATCGAGAAGAATAATCCACAAAGCATCGTTGTGGATTTGTCCGCAGACTTCCGTTTTAACGCGACCTGGTACTACGGATTGCCGGAATTGACGCGCACTCACTACGCCGGGCAGCGCCGCATCAGCAATCCCGGCTGCTATGCCACCGCGATGCAGGTTGCCATAGCCCCGCTAAAAGAAATGCTCGTGGCGCCGCCAACCTGTTTCGGCGTATCCGGCTACTCCGGTGCCGGCACCACGCCGTCGGAAAAGAATGATCCGGAAAAACTGCGCGACAACCTGATGCCATACACGTTGGTGGATCACACCCACGAGCGCGAAGTCACCCGACATCTGGGTCTGCCGGTCGAATTCATGCCGCATGTGGCGTCACATTTTCGCGGCATCACGATGACGGTGAATCTGTGGCTCGACCGCGCGATGACTCTGGATGCGATCATGCAACGCTACCACGAGCGCTATGCGTCGGAACCGCTGGTACGCGTGGTCGGTGAAGCACCGTGGGTCAGCAGGATCGCGCACCGGCATCATGCCGAAGTTGGCGGATTCGCGGTGGCGCCTGGCGGCAAACGCGTCGTCGTCGTGGCGACGCTGGACAACCTGCTCAAGGGCGCGGCGACGCAGGCGATGCAGAATCTCAATCTCGCCTTGGGATTCGCCGAACTGGAGGGCATTCCCCATGAGTGACTTGCTGTGGCAGAAAGCTGGCG
>JANXVS010000091.1 GCA_025351555.1 Pseudomonadota bacterium
AGGCGCAGATACACGCTGTCCAGAATCGAACGCAGCGACGGCGTCGACAACGAAAACTTCGCACGTTCGCGTCCGCCGAACATGCGCGCCATCGGCGCCAGCAGTTTCGGTTTCGGCAACGGTCGCGAAGGATCCGAACGCTTGAACGTCTCGATCCACTGTACTTCGCGCGCGAGCAGCAACACCTGGCGAAGATTCACGCCGATGCCGAACACGAGTACCGCCAGAATCACGCCATTGAAAAATGGATTTGCCTGGAAGTTCTGCGCCAGCTGCGACGCCAGCAGCGCGGCGAGCAATCCCACGGCGATCAGAAAGCCGGCCATCCAGATCAGCGCTTGGGTAGGTTTGGTCATGAGAAATCCGGTTAGTGTCGCGGTTGGATGCGTTCGGGGTTTGACTGGTTGCATGCGCGATGGTTCCGCGAGTGCCCGCTTTCCCTTCCCCCGCGCGCGGGGGAAAGATTCGTTCGTCAACGCCGCGGCTTGGCGCGGGCAGTGGGTGTGGCGCTCCAGGGATCATCCGGCCACGGGTGGCGAGGATAGCGGCCCTTCAATTCCCTTTTGACTTCCGGATACGTGCGTTCCCAGAAACCACGCAGGTCTTGCGTGACCTGGATTGGGTGTTGCCCAGGCGATAGCAGGTGCAAGGTCACCGCCACGCGACCTTTCGCAATGCGTGGCGTATCGGCGAGGCCAAACAACTCCTGTAGTTTCACCGCGAGCACCGGTGGTTTGCCCATTTCGTAATGCAGATACCTATCGTTGCCGCTCGGCACGCGCAATGTTTCCGGCGCGTTTTCTTCGACTGCCCGCCGTTGTGCATAGTCCAAGCGTGTTGCAAGCGCTTCGCCGAGCGCCTGTGAATTCAATGAATCGAGCCGGGTTTTTCCGGCGAGCGCAGGCGCGAGCCAAGCGTCGAGATCGGAAAGCAGTGCTGTGTCGCCGAGATCGGGCAATGCCAGATCGGGGCACCACTCGCGCAGACAGGCGACGCGCGCACGCAGAGTGATCGCGTGCTCGCTCCACGGCAAGGCGTCCAGGCCGAGTTCACGCACAGCAGCCAGTAGTGCGGGCATGGCATCGTCCTTGTTTGCCGGCACAGCGCGGCGCTCCAGCACCAGTTGCGCGAAGCGGCGCTCCTCGAATGCTTCGACCGCGCGCGTGTCGCGATTCCAGCGCACCACGCGCTCGCGTATGAAGCGGTTGGCGAAATCGCGTTCCAGCACGTCCACATCGAATGGCGCGGCGGCAAGGATCAGGCTATCGCGTTCATCGAAGCGCAAGTCAGTCACGATCAGCCAGGGCTCGCCGTACAATTGTGTATTTTGATGCAAATGTGCGCCGCGGCCATTGCTCAAGCGATAACGGCGCGGATCGTTCGCATCCTGGCGTGCGACTCGATCGGGGAAGGCGTGCACCAGCAGGTCGCCGATGGCCGTCAAGCCCTCCGCTTCAAGGGGCGGGTTTGGGTGGGGATGGTATATGCCGAAGCGCCGGCGCCAGCCAGCCGCAATCTGGTCGATCGCTGCCAGCGCGCCAGCATCGGCGCCCACGTTACGCGCACCCGCACGCGAACGGCGAAAAACGGTGAGTGCCGCGTGACGCTGACGAAAATCGTCGCCGCGACCCGCGTCGCCACGCAGGGGATTGCGTCCTTCCAGCAGCGCGATCAGATCGCAGGCAATAGCACGTTGCGCGTTGGGCGCGCGCAAGGCGGCGGCCGCCAGTCGCGGCGCGGCGCCGCTGGCGAGCATGCCGCGGCCGAGGTGAGTCAGATACAAATCGGCGTCGATCGCGCCGAGTAGAATCAATAGCTCGCGTGCGCTGGCGAGTGCGCCTGCGGGCGGCGGATCGAGCCAGCGCAGTTCGCCTGATCCCCAGGCCGCCAGTTCCAGCGCCAATGCAGACAATTCCACTTGTGCAATTTCGGCGCGACGCGAAGGCTCCAGGCGCTGGCTTTGCGGCCACAGGCGATAGGCAATGCCCGCGGCGACACGGCCGGCGCGGCCGGCGCGCTGGTCCGCTGAAGCCTGCGAGATCGCGATGGTTTCCAGTCGCGTGAAGCCGGATTGCGGATCGAAGCGCGGCTCGCGCGCCAGGCCAAGGTCAATCACCGCGCGAATGCCAGGCAAGGTCACGCTGGATTCGGCGACATTGGTCGCGAGCACGATGTGGCGCGTTCCCGGTGGCGCTGGTGCCAGTGCTGCATGCTGGTCAGCGAGCGACAGCTCGCCATGCAGCGGCACAATTTCAGCATCCACGTTGGCGCCAAACACGGTGCGCGCCCGCTCAATCTCACGCCGCCCCGGCAGAAACACGAGCACATCGCCATCGGTTTCGACCAGCGCTTTTTCCACAATGCGGCGCAAATAGAACGGCCATTCTTCCTGCGCACGCGCTGGCGGATACTCGATGCGCACCGGAAAACTGCGGCCGGCGCTGGTTAGTCGCGTCGCGTCGAACCAGCGCGCGACGCGCTCTCCGTCCAGCGTCGCCGACATGATCACGAGGCGCAGATCCGGTCGCAGCGAGGCCTGCACATCCAGCGCCAGCGCGGCGCCAAGATCGCCGTGCAGGTGACGCTCGTGGAATTCGTCGAACAAGATCGCGCCGATGGCGGGCAGTTCCGGATCGCTCTGGATCATGCGCGTGAGGATGCCCTCGGTGACCACCTCAATGCGCGTGCGCGCCGACACTTTCACCTCGAAGCGAATGCGATAGCCGACCGTTTCGCCGACTGCTTCGCCCAATTGCGAGGACATGAATTCGGCCGCCGCACGCGCCGCGATGCGGCGCGGCTCCAGCACCAGGATTTTTTTGCTGCCAAGCCAGTCCACATCGAGCAGCGCGAGCGGCACCTGCGTGGTTTTGCCGGCGCCGGGCGGCGCTTCGAGCACGAGGCGTGTGGTCGTGCCGAGTCGCCGCCGCAGTTCCGGCAGCACTGTGACAATTGGAAATTTGTGTACTTTTATGCATTCCACAAGGTGTCGATCCCGACACGGCGGCGGGATCGGCAGACGGCCGCCGCCGGCGTTACTGGCAGACCAGACCGTTGATGTCGGCAACACGCACGAAGGTGATGCTGCCCTGGCCCTTGGGACCCTGCACCGCCGAAGCGTCGCCGTTGTAGTTCACCATCATGTGCCCGCAGTCCGGAAATGTGATTGTAGCCAGGCCCCAGTTCGTATGCGGCACTCCCGCGGGCAGGGAGCCGGCGAACGTGCCGGTCGAGAAATACGCGATCGGCACCGAGATCAGGCGCGCGCCGTTCGGCAGCGACGTTTGCCCGAACAGCCAGAACGGCCTGCCGGCGACGTCATAGGTGAACCAGGCGATCGCCAGCGTGCGCGTGGCGAAGTCGCGGTCGTCGTAAACCTGGACGACGATACCCTCGCCGCTCTGGTTCGGGTTACTCCAGTTGCTGCTCATGTAGCCGTTGATCGGCAGCCCTGCCGTCGCTTCCGGATATTGCGAAGCGTTGTAGTCGGATAGCGTGAACGTCGTGAGGCGCGTGGACGAATTCGTAATGAAGTTGTCGAGGGTGACGGTCAAGGCTTTGTTGTAATCGATCGCATTGGCGTCCGGATAGAACGCCTCGAACACGAAGGTACCGCTGTTCGCCAACGACATCTGCGCATCGGTGTGCGAAAGGAACGTGTTGGGGTCGGCCGCCGTGCGCACGGCGACGTTCTGCTTCGTGCCCTGCGTCACGCGGATGCCGGGGTAGACCGGATAGAGGGTCGTGCTTGCTCCGGCAGCACGGTCGATTTCCATCAGCATCGCCGACTTGCCGGCGGAACAGACGGCGCGAAACAGCGTCACGCTCACCGATTCGGTGTAGTTGCGTTCGTTGGCGTCCGCGCTGAGCGGATCACCGGACAGCGTGATGGTATTGTGGATTGCATTCGGATCGTTCCGCCACAGCCCGGAGCCGAGCGGTGCGTTCAGGCAGCTCGGTGGATAGCTGCGATAGGTGTTGACGAAAATTTCCGTCGGCTGGCTGCCGGCCGCTGCGCCGCTGACCGCATGTACTTCGGCGCGCGCTTGCTGCGCGGCGAGCGCCAGACCGGCGGCAAGCATGACGCCAGTGAGAATCTTGCTCATGACAATCGGTCCTCTACAACAGGCGGAAACCTGCCCGGGCAGGCAGGCGGTCGCGCATCTTGGCACAAATTGGGCAAATTCCAACTGGCCCGATGCGTCGAGTTGAGAAAATCGCGCAAAAAGCGCTGGCATACCGGCCATCCATGGCCATAAAAAAAGATCCCGCCACGCGGGCGGGATCGAAATGCTGTTTTGCGTGAGGCTTTATTGGCAGACCAACCCGTTCACATCGGCCACGCGCAGGAAGGTGCGGCTGCCGCTGCCGGTTGGCCCGTTTACTGCCGAGGCGTTGCCGTTATAGCTGATATTCATGTGGGCGCAGTCCGGGAAGCTGATGGTGACATTGCCCCAGATCGTAGGTGGCACGCCGCTTGGGTTGTTCCCGGCAAAGGTGCCACCTTGGAAGTAAGCGGTTGTCGCCGTGACCGACCGGGTTCCGATCGCGAACGCATCAGCTTCGCCAAACAGCCAGAATGGCAGGCCGTTGTCGTCATAGGTGAACCACGCAAACGCGAGTGTGCGGGTCGCGCGGTCACCGTCGTCATAGACCTGCATCACGATGCCTTCGCCGCTCTGGGTCGGGTTGGTCCAGTTCGTGCTCATATAGCCGCTGATCGGCAAAGGCAGGGAGGAATCCGAATATTGCGCCGGGTTATAGGCGGGCATGGGGAACGCATTCAGGCGCGCCGGATCATTCGCGTTGAGATTGTCGACTGTCAGTACGAAGGCCTGGTTGTAGTTGAATTGTGTGCCACCGAGGTAAAAGTTCTCGAGCACGTAGACATTGCTGTTTTCCAAGGGCGAAAACGCAAAGGTGGTCGCGAAGAACGTGTTCGGATCATCGGCGAGGCGGATATAGAGATTGTTGTTGCCCTGCGCTACGGATACTCCCGGGAAAATCGGATACAGGGTAGTGTCATGCCCGGAGGGCCGATCGATCTCCAGCAAGCTCGCCGATTTGCCGCTGCTGCAGACGACACGGAACAGGGTGACCGTGTCGATCTCGGAAAAAGCCTGTTCGGCCGCATCGCCCAGAGGATCGCCGTACAACCTGATCTGCGCCTGCACGGCGTTGGGCTCATTTGCATAAAAATCGATCGGCGACTCCAGGCAACTTGGTGGATAGGCGCGATCGACGTTGGCAAACGCCTCGGCGGGCTGCGCGCCGCCGGATGTCGCCGCATTTGCATTACCCAGCTGCTTGGCGTGGGCCGAGCGTGCGGCGGTGACGAGCGCTTGCACCTGGCTGCGCGCTTTCTGGGCGGTGGCGAAATCGTAGGTGACGGCGGTGGCTGCACTGGCCGCGGACGCCAGAGAAATACCGGCGCAGGCAAGAGTGAGGGCGGCGCCGCTGGCGCGCCGCATTGAATTCTGTAGGTTCATGATCGATTCCTTCGATAGGTAGCACCCGCAGAGCTTGTTGGCCGCGCAGTTAACCGTGCGTGAACACAGTACACCCGCGCCACGGCGCTGCTTGGCATAATGGCTAACCATAGAGAAAATGTGAATCCATACAGTTGATCGATATCGGCGCCAATCTAAGCCACAGCGCGTTCGCGCACGATCTGGCTGCGGTTTTGGCGCGGGCGCAGGCGCACGGCGTCATGCAGATGATGGTCACCGGCGCCGATGTGCAAGGTTCGCGCGCGGCGCTGGCACTGGCGCTCGCGCACCCTGGCAGACTGTTCGCCACCGCCGGCGTGCATCCACATCGAGCGAGTGATTTCGATGCCGAGACCGAAGCCCTGCTACGTGAGCTGCATGCACAACCGCAAGTGAAAGCGGTCGGCGAAACCGGGCTGGATTATCATCGCGACCTCTCGCCACGCGTCGCGCAGGTGTTCGCGTTCGAGCGCCAGCTTGGCCTCGCCGTCGAATGCGGCAAGCCGCTGTTCCTGCATCAGCGCGACGCACATTCCGATTTCATCGCCTGCATGGATAACGTCCGTGGACGAATCGATCGCGCCGTCGTGCACTGCTTCACCGGCGAGAAGGACGAGTTGTTCGATTGCCTGGATCGCGACTTTTACATCGGCATCACCGGCTGGATCTGCGACGAGCGCCGGGGCACCCATCTGCGCGAACTGGTAAAAAGTATACCGGCTGACCGGCTGATGCTGGAGACCGATGCGCCGTATCTGCTGCCGCGCAACGTCAAGCCGATGCCCGCCCACCGGCGCAACGAGCCGATGTATCTGACGCATATCTGCGCTGAAGTCGCGCGCGACCGCGGTGAAGATGTCGCCGTCACCGCCGCGAATGCGACGGCCACGGCGCGCGCTTTTTTCGGCTTGGCCGTGGTGTAATCTGTCGGCTTGGTGGCGATGGGCTTGATGACGACCTTAACGCAAGCGGAGTTCGCAGGATTTATCCGCAGCGCGCAAATTCGCGGCGGCGATGCCGCAGAGCGACGGCTTTCGCGAATCCCATGCGGGCGTAACCGAAGCGCCGGCCGATCAGACGCGCTGGTCACAAGTACAGCCGCTGATCGGGACTTCCGAGCGCGCCAGCGGGCGCATCAATACACTGCGCATCATGATGCCGAGTCCGGATTTTGCGGTCGAACTCGCCGGCCTGGAGAAAATGTTGCGCGACGGCTGGCCAAGCTACTACCTGCTGCTGTGGATGCCGGAGTATGCGGCGATGCGCAGCGATCC
>JANXVS010000114.1 GCA_025351555.1 Pseudomonadota bacterium
CGGCGCCGGCACGGCGGCGAGCCCACAGAGTGGAAGGGCAAGCAGCAGCGGGGAGAAGTAGCGCATGTCGAGGCTCCGTCGGCGTGAAGCGCGAACATTAGCACAGCCGCAATGCGCGGATTGGCTAAGACTTACGCTCGACTGGTAGCGGCGCAGCGCCTTCGCGAATCCACAAATCCATTTGTGGAAATGCGATCTCGATGCCGTGCTCGCGGAACACTTCGGCAATGCGGAACTGCAAGTCTGTGCGCACCGGATTGCGCTGGTTGATTTCACCGACGTAGACGCGTAGCTCAAAATCCTGGGTGCTGTCGCCGAAGCCGGTCATCCAGCAGTTCGGCGCGGGATCGGCGAGCACCTGCGGGTGCGCGGCGGCGATTTCCAGCAACAGTTTCTGCGCCTGCGCTGGATCGTTGCGATAGGCGATGCCGATCTTGATCACGATCCGCGTCGTCGTATCTGACAGAGTCCAGTTGACCAGGCGGTCGGTGATGAAACTCTTGTTCGGCACGACCACTTCCTTGTTGTCCCAGTCGACGATCGTGGTCGCCCGCGTGCGGATGCGCGCAACGGTGCCTTCGACGTTGCCGATGGTGATGACGTCGCCGATGCGGAACGGGCGCTCGAACAGCACGATCAATCCGGAAATGAAATTGGCGAAGATTTCCTGCATGCCGAACCCCAGGCCCACCGAGAAGCCGGCGGCGAGCCATTGCAGGTTGCTCCAGCGCAGGCCGAGCATCGACAGGCCGACGATGGTGCCGACAATGAAGATCAGATAGCGGGTCACACTGGTGACGGCGTAACGCGTTGGTGCGTCGACGTGGAAGCGGCGCAGCATGCCGACTTCGAGCAGGCCGGGCAGGTTGCGGGTGGCGATCCAAGTCAGCACGAGAACGACCAAGGCTTCGAGAATGTCGCGCAGGCTGACGTGCAGTGCGATCTCCTTGCCATCGATCGTCTGGCTTGAATCCCACACCGTGATATTGCCGAGCAGGGATAGCGCCGGGGTGACGTCCGACCAGATCCACAGCAGCACGCTGACCGTGCCGAAAATCGTCAGCGCGCGCAGCAGGCGCCGGGTCTGTGCGCTGACGCTGGCGATGGTGATCTCTTCGGTTTCGGGTAGGTCGGGCAAGGCTTCGCCCTCCGCACGCTCGCTTTCCACCACTTCGCTGGCCTGTTTTTCCAACATGCGTTTGAGCGCGAGGCGACGCTCGCCAAGCACCAGCCAGCGCACGGCCATGCCATGCAGGGTGACGACGCCGAGTAGTGCCGCTGCCGATTCAAGCAAATGCGCGCCCAGCGCCTGCACGGTGACGAAATAGCCGAGCAGATCCAACACCGCCAGCGCACCACACATTGTGGAAAAAGCAATTCTTACCATTTGCCGCATGCGCAGCGGTTCGGCCAGTGCGACGTTGCGCAGGGTCCACACGCGCCCGGGTGCGAGCAGGTGCCAGCCGAGCCAGCCGACGCCCGCAAAGGCAAGCGCGAGCAGCAGGCGGCCGAGTGTGTCCAGCGTCGCATCGCTGCCCGGCCGCGACATGAGCACGATGAGAAATGTCGTGGGCAGGATCAGCGCCGCGAGCATCGGCGCCGCCGTATACAAGGCTTCGCGCCGCGGCCGCGGCCAGCGAAAGTGGTATTGGGCCAAGCCCTTTTCGATGGTTAGCGCGCGCAGGAAAGCCAGCGCGGCAGCGGGCAGCACCAGAGTCATCAGCGCATTGCCAAGCGCCTCGGAGAAACCGCTGCCATTGGCGGCAGCCTGTTGCCAAAGCTTGGCCGCCAGGTACAGCGCGAACGGTGCGGGAGCAGCGCGCAGCAGCGTCCATACCAGGGCCTCGCCGCTCAATCGATAGCGATCGGTGCGGATGCGTCGCAGTGGAGTGGCGACGAGCTCGAAGCGTTGTGGCGCACGCCGGCGCAACCATACGAGGCCAATGAAACCCAGAATCGCGATGGCGCTGGCGAGCGGCCGGCCAAGCGCCGCGTTGATGGCGTTACTGGCTGCGCGTGTCCAGCGACGTGACGCAAAAAAATCGGTGGCATGCTGTGGCAATTGCATGACCCAGGCCAGATTCACCGGCGTGTGGCTCGGCGTCCACAGCAGGCGTGAGTCGAGCATCACGCCGAGTTTTTCGGTGGTCGCGGTCAAGTCGCGCAATTCCTGTTCGGACTCAGCGAGCGCTGCGGCCAGCCGGGTCTGCTGCGCCATCAGACGCGGGACGATTTCGGCGCGCGTGTTCAGCAGCCGGAACAGACCCGAGCGCAAATCGCCGAGCGTGTTGCTGGGAATATCGACAAGTTGCGGCAAGGCTTGGTCGACAGCGCTGCCGATGTCGTTCAGCGCCGTCTGGCGTTCGCGCAAGTCGATCAGATCCATGCGTGTCTTTGCCAACTTGGTCTGCAGCGCCGCGAGCTGGCGCTTGAGTTGCGGCAAAGGTTTCAGCTTGCGTTGCTCGGCGAGCAGGATCAAACCGACCGCTTCGCTGACACCGCCGATACGGATGCGCTCGGTGGTGTTGTCCAGCGCCTGGTTGGTGTCCTGCCGGGTTGCGTCCAGGGCCTGCTTCTGGGTGCGCAAGTCGGTCAGGCGGGTGATGGCATGCGCGAGCTGGTCGCACAAGGCGATATTGGTATCGCCCACCTCGCCGAGCAGGCGCGAGCGCGTGCCGGCGTCGGCGCGCTCACGCAACACGCGGGCACGCAAGTCCGCGACATCGGCACCGACGCGATTCAGCACCAAGGTTTCCAGAGCCGCGACATGCTGGTTGAACGCATTGGCGGAACGCTGACGTTCGCGCAGTTGCGCCGACACCAGGCGCATGCGCGGCTCGTAACTGCGATTCTCCAGATCCAAAAGGGCAATCTGGATCGTCGCCAGGCGTTGCGCGGCCTGCGCGCGCAGGCGCTGTGCGGTCGCCACCGCCGCAATCGTCTGATCCGCGGCAGGCGTAATGGCGGAGCCATCCAGGATGGCATGCGCCGCCGTCAGTTCGTCGCGAAGTTGTGCTGGCCGCGCACTTTGGCGGCGGATTTCCGCGTCTAGCGTCGTCGCTGAATTGCGTGCGTCGGCAAGCGCGTCGCGCTCGCGTGCGAGCAGCGTTTCCAGCTGCTCCACCGACGCGCGTTCCGGCAGGGCCGCACGCCAGGCGAGCAGGGCACCGGTGTCATCCTGCGCGAGTGAATCTTCGAGCTTCTGTGCGTCGGCTTCGGCGCCGTCCGTTGTCTGACGCAGAGTCTGGAGCTGCTGCACGAATTGATCTGCGCGCACATTGTCGTCCTGCGCCTGATGCAGAAGATCATCAGCCTGCTTGCGCGTGTCCTCGGCGAGATCGCGTTGCGCGGGCAGGGCTTTGAGCGCTGCAGTCACTGAGGGCGCGTTGCTTGCGGGCAGCGTCACGCTCGGGCTGGTGGCGTTGTCCTGCACCGGTTCGCCGGTCTTGAGCCAGCGGTCGCGCAGATTTTTCTCATCTTCCACACTGATACTTTTCAGCGCGACGTCGAGAATGTCGCGCAGCTGCGGCCAGTCGGCGCGCACGGCGAATGCCAGCGGCGCTTCCAGATCGAGCTGGCCGGAAAGATCGATCGTCGCGCGCAGATTCAGGCGATCGAGCGCGGCCGCGGTGGTGATCGGATCGCCAACGAAGGCCTCGGCTTTGCCTTCCTGCAAGCTGCGCAAGGCGGCGGCGATATCCGCGACTGCCGTGATTTCGGCCTTGCTGCCCTTGCCCATGAGCAAATCTGGCCAGATATGGTCGGCGACCACGGCGACTTTGTGTCGATCCAGCGCATCGAGTTTGCCGAATCCGGGACTGCCGTGACGCACATAGATCGCCGCGGACAGGCGCAGATATGTCGCGCTGAATAGAGCCGATGTCGAGGGCGACGCGACGAAGGCGCTGGGCAACAGATCGGCACGGTGTTCACGCAACGCAGCCAACGCTTCGCGCCGGTTGGGCGTGCGCACGACGCGGAATTCCAGACCGCTGCGGGTGCCAATGAGTTTAAGGTAGTCGGCCGCCAGCCCGCGCTGGCGACCATCGGCATCGAGTCCGTCAATCGGTGCGAAATCCGCGTCGGGCGTCACGCGGATCGTGTGGTGGCCGGCGATCCACTGGCGCTGAGCCGCAGTCAAAGGCAACCCCTGCGCGAACGCCGCGGCGGAGGATAGAACCAGGGTCAACCAGGGCAGGATCAGGCGCATGTGTGATAACGACAAGGTTGGGAAGCTGTGGAATAGGGTCGTGGGCCACAGGCCCGCCGTGCTGAGGCGGCCCCGGGAACAGTATTTTCCAATACAGGTTTGAGTCTGAGCGAGGGGGTGTAGCGGTCTGAATCAAGCGGCGGATCTGGATCGATTAGCGATGGATTGGAAAAGTTCGGTGCGTGCGAGGTTCAATTGC
>JANXVS010000115.1 GCA_025351555.1 Pseudomonadota bacterium
GATCAGATCGAGCAGGGGCACACCGCGCCCGACATAGCCGCGCGCCACCGTCACCACCAAGCGCAGATTGGCCTCGATCATCTGCCGGCGCGCATCGGCGTCGCCCGCACGCAGGCGTTCGGCGAGACGCCATTCGTCGGCCGCTGCCAAGAGCGGAATCAGGCCGATCTCATTCAAATACGCGCTGGTGGAATTGCGCGCTTCCTCGTCCTGCGGCTCGACTGCATCGACCAGTTCGAGCAGTTCTTCGGTGTCGAGTTCTTCGTCGGGCTCACGCACGTTCATGTGCCGAGGATACTCGTTTTGCATAAGCGTGATATCAGCCTCACCGCACCGGCAGATAATCCAGCGGATTGACCGGTTTGCCGTTCTTGCGGATCTCGAAATGCAGCTCTTCGCGCGAGCTGGCGCTTGAGCCCATTTCGGCGATCTGCTGGCCGGCGTGGACCTTGTCGCCTTCCTGCACCAAGCGCCGGCGATTGTGGCCGTAGGCGGAAAGAAAACTGGCGTTGTGCTTGACGATGATGAGTTCGCCATACCCCAGCAAGCCATTGCCGCTGTAAACGACATCGCCATCGGCCGCAGCTTGCACTGAATCGCCTGCCTTGCCCGCGATGTCGATGCCTTGCCGGGTCTGATCGCCGCCGACATAGGTGCCGACGACTTTGCCGTTGCCGGGCCAGCGCCAGGAGACACCGCCGGCATTAAGCTGGGCGGCACTTTCGGCGGGCTTGGGCGCGGTTTCAGAAGCGACAACAGGCGCCGCCGCCGGCTTTGCTGGAGCGGGAGCGGGAACGGGCGGTGGCGTTGGCGCGGCTTGCACTGTCGCGGTCGGAGCCGGCGGTGGCGTTGCATCCTCCACCGGCTGGAACCCGACCGTCGGCGCGGGCGCTTGCGGCACTGGTGCGACATTTTCCACAGGTGGATTCGGCGGCGATGCAGGCAGGCTGCGTTGTGTGCTCGCGGTGGCACGCTCCGGGGCCGCCGATGCAACTGCGTTGCCGAGCGCGCTCAGCCGCAATTCCTGATCGGCATAAATACGATACGGCGGCACGATACGGTTCCACGCGGCAAGATCGCGGAAATCCACGCCGTGCTTGAATGCGATCGCATACAGGGTGTCGCCGCGTACCACGCGATAGCTGCCGCCGATCGCTGCCGTCTGCGACGGGAGGTTGCGGGGCGTGTGTGCGGCGCTCGCTCCGTTTTCACCAAGCGAACGCTCCTCAACCGGCGCGGAGGGGTTGGAAGCGCAACCAGCCAGCCATAGCGCGCCGATGACGCACATTGCGCGCAGACCAAAGTGGGAATGTTTTTCCAATGTATACCAGCGCTGTTTCATGACTTTTGCATCAACGCAGGAAGCGGAAGTAGATAACGACCAGGGCGATCAGCACGAGCACACCCCAGCCGATCCATTCGATCCAGCGATGCATCGCCGCTTCCGCTTTCTCGCCGCCGAGGCGAATCGCACCGGCCACGGCGAAGACGCGCTTGCCCCGCCCAATCAGCATGCCCGGAATAAACGCCAGCATCGGCACGCCGACAATGCCGCAAGCCCAGGTCGCAATTTTCAACGGGATCGGCAGGAACCCCGCCGCCACCAGCAACCAGAAAGCCTTGAAGGGATTTTCGCTCATCGCCAAACGCAAATTATTGACCTGCGCATCCAGGGTCGGCAGCCAACCGATATCCGCCAACGCCGGCCGCAGCATATCGAACGCAAAATGACCGAGCGCGTAACCGACAAACGAACCGAGCAAGGAACCGGTCAGACTGATCGTGGCGTAGCGCGCCCAGCGTTGCGGTTTGGCCAAGGTCATGGGCGCCAACATGATCTCCGGCGCGATCGGGAAAATAAACGCCTCGACGAAACTCAATCCAGCCAGATACCACGGCGCACGCGGCTTGGCCGCCCAGCGCAACGCGAATTCGTATAGTGGTTTGAACAGTCGCATCAGCCGAGCCCGCCCAGCAAGGGCACAAAACTGACATCGCCGAGCGATTGGCTCACCCAGCCCTTGCCGTCGTATCGGTAACTCAGTAGACGCTGCGCTCCGGGTACGCCAACGGGAGCCACCAAAATCCCATCCAGCGCCAATTGATCGAACAGAATCGGATCGATCGCTTCACCGGCGGCGGTGAGCATGATCGCGTCGAATGGCGCATGCTCGGGCCAGCCGAGCTTGCCGTCATCATGCCGGGACCGCACATTCTCGATGCCGAGCTTGCGAAAACGCCGACGCGCGTTGCGCAGCAGTTCTTCGATGCGCTCGACCGTGTATACATTTGCCACCAGCGCCGCAAGCACGGCGGCCTGATAGCCCGAGCCTGTGCCTACTTCGAGCACTTTCGCCGGAAGCTTGTGCTCGATCAGCGCCTCGGTCATGCGCGCCACGACCCACGGCTGCGAAATCGTCTGTGCCTGGCCGATCGGTAAGGCGGTGTCCTCATAGGCGCGCGAGGCCAGCGCCTCTTCTATGAACAAATGGCGCGGCAGTCGGCGCATCACGTCCAGGACCCGGCGATCGGCAATGCCATTGGACTTCAGGCGGTCGATCAGGCGGTCGCGTGCACGCTGCGAGGTCATGCCGAGGCCACGTGCCTCCGGCGTCGGGCGCGAAAACAAGCTCATGCCCCGGCGCCTAGTTCCAATGACAGCGACTCCACCCAGCCGCTGACTTTCTCCAGCGCCTGATAACGGGTCAGATCGACCTGGATCGGCGTGATCGAAATATAGCCTTCGCGCACGGCGTGGAAATCGGTGCCGGGGCCGTCGTCCTCTGCTTCGCCCGGTGGTCCGATCCAGTAGATCGGCCGTCCGCGCGGATCAAGCTGGGCAATGCACGGCGCCGAGCGATGACGTTTGCCAAGACGGGTTACCGCGAAGCCGCGAATTTCCGCCAACGGCAAATCCGGGACATTGACGTTGAGGATGGTGTCGGCCGGCAGCGGGTCGACCAACAGGCGTTGCATGATCGCCAGCGCCGCCTGTGCCGCCGTGTGGAAATGTTCGCCTTTGTGATCTTTCGCCGCCAGCGAAACGGCAATCGCCGGCAGGCCGAGAAAGCGCCCTTCCATCGCCGCTGATACCGTGCCGGAATAGATTACGTCATCGCCGAGGTTGGCCGAATTGTTGATCCCGGAAACAACGATGTCGGGCTCGTGATCGAGCAGGCCGGCCAGAGCCAGATGCACGCAATCGGTCGGCGTGCCAGCGACGCGGTAACGGCCATCGTCCATGCGGGTGACGCGAATGGGTTGATCCAGGGTCAACGAATTGCTCGCGCCTGAGCGATCGCGGTCAGGGGCAACGACCGTCACTTCTCCAACCACAGACAGCCGACTTGCCAGCACGTGGATGCCGGGCGCATCTACGCCATCGTCGTTGCTTACCAGTACGCGCATGGGGTTCTTGCGGGTTGCCTTGATGGCGGAGTGTTTTATCGAACTGGGATTGTACCGGAGCGCCGCCCCGAACTGAACGCGCTTGCAGTAAGCTGCGGCGATCATGGCCAAGCAGCAAAAGCTCGATGTAAGCGACGAAGATGCGCGCCTTTTCGCGCAAGCCGTCGGCCCGGTGCGCCGGATCGTGGGTCAAAGCACGATCGCCGTGCGGCCACAACCGGCGCCTGAACCGCTGCAATCGCAACTGGATGAGGCGCGTGTTGCCGGCGAATTGATGAGCTCGGCAATCGACCCGGCGCAAATCGAAGTCGGCGAGGAATTGAGCTATCTCAAATCCGGACTCTCACCGCGCCTGCTGCAGCGCTTGAAGCGCGGGCATTTTTCCATCGCCGACGAGATCGACCTGCACCAGATGACGGCCAATGTCGCGCGCACGGCGATCAAGCAATTTCTCGACGAGAACAAACGTGATGGACGCCTGTGCGTGAAGATCATCCACGGCAAAGGCTTGCGCTCGCGTGCGCAGGGTCCGGTGCTCAAGCGTCTGGTCGATGGCATGCTGCGTCAGCGCGGCGACGTGCTTGCCTACGCCTCAGCGAAACCTGCCGAGGGTGGCACGGGCGCTGTGATCGTGTTGTTGCGACAGAAGTGAACGCGCCGAGCCGCGGCTACCAGCGGCAAATTTCCCTGAGTAACCCTGTCGCATACGCGCCGGAACCCAGCTGAAACTTGAGTTCGAGCTGGGTATCGGACAGCCACTGTGCTGCCAGCCCGTGCGGTCGCAGCGTCAAAGCCCGGCGCTCCTGACGCAAACCGTTTGCGACCAGGCCGGCCGCAAGCTCGGAATACTGGGTGGCGATCGCTTGTTCGAGCTCCGCGACCGCCGCGCTGGAACGCAGGTCACCTTCGCCCCACAGCGGCCCGGTTGGATCGATATCACCACGGGCGTGACGCTCGCTCAATTCCGGCGTCAACGGTTCAGGACCGAAGATGCTGTGACTGCCAGCCAGCATCCAGACTTCACCTTCCAGAGGCTGGTTCCAATTGCCACGTTCCACACGCGCGGCAAGCACCCCATTGAACACATGCGAACGCGCCGCCGACAACAGCAGCGAACGCTCGTGGCGTTGCACGCGCTTGCCTGCAAACATGGCCAGGGCACGATCGACGTTCTGCCCGCCGCGGCCGAAGCGTTGCTCGCCAAAATAATTGGGAACACCGCACGACGCGATTGCGGCAATCAACCGATCCGCTGCGGCGCGATCGCCGTTCACATCACGAAGTACAATTTGGAAAAAGTTGCCCTTGAGCGCTCCGCGTTTGAGCTTGCGGCTGTGACGCGCAAATTCGATGACGCGAAATTCCGGATGCGCCAGCGTCGCCCAGTCCGGATCGCGTTTGCCCGGCAGATGCAGCGAGAACGTCTGCCGCGCGACGGCGTGACGATCCTTCATGCCCGCATAGCTCACTGCTTCCGCACCGACGCCGGCAAAACGCGCAAGCTCCTTGGCGACCCAGTCGGTATTCGCGCCGCGTTTTTCCACACGCAGGAACACGTGCTCGCCCGCGCCATCCGGGGCGAAGCCGAGATCTTCATCGACGACAAAATCCTCAGGCGTCGCACGCAGCGTTCCAGTCAGCGGCGGGTCACCGTATGCAAACGGCAAATTATTTGGATCGTCGGCCACGATCAGTTCGCGGGAAGCAGCAGGACAACGACCATCGCGGCGATGCCTTCCCCGCGGCCGGTGAAGCCGAGCTTTTCGCAGGTCGTGGCCTTGACGTTGATCTGGCCGATAGCGCAGCCAAGATCAGCTGCAAGGTTCGTGCGCATCGCCTGCGCATGCGGCGAAACTTTTGGCAGCTCGCAGACAATGGTGACGTCGGCATTGCCAAGCACAAATCCATTTTGTCGCATCAAACCGGCGCAGTGGCGCAGAAACACGCGGCTGTCGGTACCGCGCCAGCGTTCCTCGGTCGGCGGGAAATGCGTACCGATGTCACCGAGCGCCAACGCACCAAGGATTGCATCGCACAGCGCATGAATCGCGACGTCGCCGTCGGAATGCGCAACGACGGCTTGGGCATGGGCAATGCGTACGCCACCGAGAATGATGTGATCGCCTTGGCCGAAAGCGTGAACGTCAATGCCTTGGCCGATACGCATCAGTTGGTCCTCGTGAGCAGAAATTCCGCCAGCGCAAAGTCCGGCGGTGTCGTCACCTTGATATTGCTCTCCGCACCCTCGATCAGCAAAGGTTTGTGTCCCGCGAGCTCCATTGCCATCGCTTCGTCGGTTACGTTGACCCCGGCGGCGCGTGCTGATTCCAGCGCAGCCACGAGTTCTCCATAGCGGAATAGTTGCGGCGTCAGTGCACGCCAACGCGACTCACGCGGCTCGGTCGCGACGACGCGGCCGGACGCATCCACGCGTTTGAGCGTATCGCGCACGGGCGCGGCAAGCAGGCCGCCGCCGGCTGGAATGCCGAGTTCGAGCAGGCGCGAAATGTCATCAGCGGCAACGCACGGTCGTGCGGCATCGTGTACAAGTATAAAATGTTCGTCAGCGGCTCGACTGCGCAGCGCTCGCAGGCCCGCCAGTACGGAATCGGCGCGTTCAGCGCCACCGATGGCGGTGGGCACGAGCTTGCCGCGAAGTTCCGCAATATCCGGCCAATGCGGATCGTGCGCCGCCAGCACCACCATCAAGCCGGCAACACGCGGATGCGCAGCGAGCCGATCCAGCGTGTGCAGCAGCAGGGGCTTGCCGGCTACGGCCAAATATTGTTTCGGGATGTCGCCGCCGACGCGCGTGCTGCGGCCCGCCGCCGGCACGACGCACCACAGCGCGGACTCAGTTGCCATTGTCGGACTTCTTGTCGCCGGGCTGCGGCTCGACGATCTGGTAGAAAACTTCGCCGGGCTTGATCAGGCCGAGTTCGGAACGCGCGCGTTCCTCGATCGCATCCTTGCCGGATTTCAGATCCTGCACTTCCGCAGACAATGCTTCATTGCGCTGCTTGAGTTTCTGGTTCTCGATTTTTTGCTCCGCAAGGCGCTGCTCCAGGCGCCACACGTCGCGCATGCCGCCTTCGCCCGCCCAGAGCTTGATTTCGAGCGCGATCAGCAGGATCAGCAGGATGAGAGCGACGTATCGCAGCACACCCGGTCGCTCAACCTACCAAACCGGGCACGTTCGGGAACGCGGCGCGGCCGGCGTATTTCGCGGCACCACCCAGCGCTTCCTCAATGCGCAGCAGCTGGTTGTACTTCGCGACGCGGTCGGAACGGCACAGCGACCCGGTCTTGATCTGGGTTGCGGTCGTTGCTACCGAAATATCGGCGATCGTCGTGTCTTCGGTTTCGCCGGAACGATGCGATACGACGGCCGCGTAGTTCGCCTTGTCGGCCATCGCGATCGTTTCCAGGGTTTCGCTCAAGGTGCCGATCTGGTTGACCTTGATCAGGATCGCGTTGGCAATGCCATCGGCGATGCCAGCGCGAAATATCGCCGGATTGGTGACGAAGTTGTCATCGCCAACCAATTGTATTTTTTTACCCAGCCGCGCCGTCAGCGCTTTCCAGCCCTCGCGATCGCCTTCGGCCAAACCGTCTTCGATGGTGATGATCGGATACTTCGCGCACCAGCCGGCGTAGAAGTCAATCAACTCGGCCGAGGAAAGCTTCTTGCCCTCGCCCGCCAGATCGTAGACGCCGTTCTTGTAGAATTCCGAACTGGCCGCATCCAGGCCCAGATAAACATCCTTGCCCGCCTTGTAGCCGGCCTTGCCGATCGCTTCGAGGATGGTCTCGACCGCTTCCTCGTTGGATTTCAGATTCGGCGCAAATCCGCCTTCGTCGCCGACGGCTGTGCTCAAGCCGCGCTTCTTCAGCACGGACTTCAGGCTATGGAAAATTTCCACGCCTGCACGCAAGCTTTCCGAAAAACTCGGCAAGCCGACCGGAAGCACCATGAATTCCTGCATGTCGACATTGTTGTCCGCATGCGCGCCGCCGTTGACGATATTCATCATCGGCACCGGCAACACCGGTTGGCGCGAACCGGCCAACAATTTCCACAACGGGATTCTTTTCGACGCGGCAACTGCGTGCGCATTCGCCAGCGAAACGCCAAGCAGCGCATTCGCACCGAGCTTGGCCTTGTTCGGCGTTCCGTCGAGCGCAATGAGTTTCTTGTCAAGGCCGGCCTGATCGGCGGCGCCGAAATTTTTGAGCGCCTGCGCGATCGGCCCATTGACGTTCGCCACCGCGTTCTTCACGCCCTTGCCGAGGTAGCGCGCCTTGTCGCCATCGCGCAACTCGACCGCTTCGCGCGAACCGGTCGAGGCACCGCTCGGCACGGCGGCGCGGCCGACGGAGCCGTCACTGAGCGTGACTTCGGCTTCGAGGGTGGGATTGCCGCGGGAGTCGAGGATTTCGCGGGCGTGGATATTCGTAATCGTTGTCATGGGTAAGGAGTCGATCAGAGCGAGGATTCGAGAAAGCCAGCGCGCTTGGTGGCGCAATCCAGATCAATCAAAGTCGCCAGCAACGCCTCCATCTTCTCCAGAGGCCAAGCATTCGGCCCGTCGCTGAGCGCCTTGTCCGGATCCGGATGCGTTTCCATGAAGATGCCGGCGATGCCGACGGCAACGGCCGCGCGCGCAAGCACGGGCACGAATTCGCGCTGGCCGCCGGATTTGCCATCGGCACCGCCGGGCAATTGCACGGAATGCGTGGCATCAAACACGACCGGGCAGCCGGTGTCGCGCATCACAGCGAGACTGCGCATGTCGGAAACCAGGTTGTTGTAACCGAAGCTGGCACCGCGCTCACAAACCATGATCTGCGTGTTTCCAGTCGCCAGCGCCTTCGCGGAAACGTGCTTCATTTCCCACGGCGACAGGAACTGGCCTTTCTTGATATTTACCGGCTTGCCGGTCTTGGCGACGTTCTGGATGAAATCGGTTTGCCGGCACAGGAACGCCGGTGTCTGCAACACGTCGACGATGGCCGTGACTTCATTCAGCGGCGTGTATTCGTGCACGTCGGTCAGCACGGGCACGTCGATCTGATGTTTGACTTCAGCGAGGATGCGCAGGCCTTCTTCCAGACCCGGACCACGGAAACTCGACGTGGACGTGCGATTGGCCTTGTCGAAACTCGACTTGAAGATAAAGGGGATGCCGAGCTTGCCGGTGATTTCCTTCAGCGTGCCGGCAGTGTCGATCTGCAGTTGCCGGGATTCGATGACGCAGGGCCCGGCGATCAGGAATAGCGGTTTGTCGAGGCCGACGTCGAAGCCACAAAGCTTCATGCCACCGCTTCCTTCGCCAGCCGCGGCGCAGTGCGCACGGCCTTGTACTCGCGCGCGGCGCGCACGAAGCCGTTGAACAGCGGATGGCCGTCGCGCGGCGTGGACGTAAATTCCGGATGGAACTGGCAGGCGACGAACCACGGATGCTTCTGCGCGGGCATTTCGACCATTTCGACCAGCAGATCGTCCATCGACTTGCCGGCGATGACGAGGCCCAGATCCTCGAACTTCTGCCGGTAGCGGTTGTTGAATTCATAGCGATGACGATGGCGCTCGCGGATCACATCCTGGCCATACAGTTCGCGCGAGATCGACCCCGTCTTCAACCGGCATTCCTGCGCGCCCAGGCGCATGGTGCCACCCTTGTCCGAAGCTTCGTCGCGCTTTTCCACGTCGCCCGTGCCGGTCGTCCATTCGGTGATCAGCGCAATCACCGGATCGGCGCAATGCTTGTCGTTCTCGCTGGAATTGGCGCCCGGCAGGCCGGCAATGCTGCGCGCGAAGTCAACCACCGCCGCATGCATGCCGTAGCAAATGCCGAAATAGGGAATCTTGACCTCGCGCGCGAATTTCGCCGCGGCAATCTTGCCCTCGAAACCGCGTTTGCCAAAGCCGCCGGGAACGAGAATGCCGTCGACGTCCTTGAGGATTTCCGCTCCACGCGCTTCGATGTCCTCGGATTCCAGCCAGCGCAGATTCACTCGCGTGGATTGTTTCAGGCCGCCGTGGCGCAGTGCTTCACCCAGCGATTTGTAGGCATCCTTGTGCTCGACGTACTTGCCAATGATCGCGATCGTGACGTCGTCTTTCGGATGCTCGATCGCCTCGACCGTGCGTTCCCATTCGCTCAAGTTCGCTGGCTTCGTCTCCAGACGCAGATGCGAAACGACGATGTCGTCCAGTCCCTGCTCGTGCAACCACAGCGGCAATTTGTAGATCGTGTCGACATCGACCGCACTGATGACGGCCTTTTCCGGCACATTGGTGAACAGCGCGATCTTGCGCCGGTCCGATTGCGGCAGCGGCTGCTCGCAGCGGCACAACAGCACGTCAGCCTGGATACCAAGCGCGCGCAACTCCTTCACCGAATGCCGGGACGGCGTTTGACCGGCTCCAGGCCTGACAGGACTTCAATATCGGCGGCGTTGTATTTTGCGGTCATGCGCTCATGGTACGCGTGGAAGGTCGCGGATAGTCGGTGCTTGCAAAGGAAAACGCAAGGGCGCGCG
>JANXVS010000017.1 GCA_025351555.1 Pseudomonadota bacterium
TGCGGTCGAATGGCATCTGCAAACTGCGGACTACGGCGAGATCGTGCGCGTCGTCGAGCTGGTTTCGGCCTGGCCAGCGTCCGCCGCGGGCAGCAATACCGGATTGCGTAGTTCTGGTGGCACGCCGCCGCCTGTGATAACTCCACCGCCCGGTTCGGTAAAATGAACTTTTCCATTTTTCCACAACGCATTCCGCCACAGCGAGGCGTCGCCCTGTTGGTCGCGCTGCTCGTGGTCGCGCTGGCCACGGTGCTGATCGCGGCCTTGCTCGATCGCGGCGAGCTGACTGCCGCGCGCACACGCAATGAGTTGCGCACCACTCAAGCCGAAGCCTATGCGCAAGGTCTGGAGGCCTATGCCGCGCGCGTGCTGAGTCAGGATCAGGCCAATGGCGGCCAAAGCGATACCTCCGGTGACATCTGGGCGGTGCCGTTGCCGCCGACGCCCGTGCCGGGCGGCGAAATCACAGCGACGATGAGCGATCTGGATGGCCGTTTCAACCTCAACAATCTCGACCCGAAATTCGATACGCAGAAAATCTGGCTCGGAAAATTCAAACTGCTGCTGGGCGCCCTCAAGCTCGATCCAAATCTGGCACAGGTTGTTCAAGACTGGATGAACCAGAGCCCCACCGCTAGCGTCAACATCGGCGATGCGTATTACCTGGCCCAGCCGGTGCCATATCGCCGGTCAAAAAAACTATTTTTCCACATTTCCGAATTGCGCCTGCTCAAGGGCGTCAGCGGCGAGGTCTATGCGCAGCTTGCGCCGTATGTGAGCGCGCTGCCGCAGGGAACCTTGATCAACGTCAACACCGCCAGCGTGCCGGTGCTGATGACACTGGCACCAGCGGCGACGCCGATCACCCAGCAGATGGCACAAGCACTGTGGCAGGAAGGCAACGCGAACTACCGGAACCTGCCGGCAGATCTG
Organism: Pseudomonadota bacterium; assembly: GCA_025351555.1. Lineage (GTDB taxonomy): Bacteria > Pseudomonadota > Gammaproteobacteria > Xanthomonadales > Rhodanobacteraceae > Rudaea. The sequence continues at coordinate 934 of JANXVS010000017.1, forward strand.
GATGCGATCCAACCGGGGGTGTCGCACGTTGTTGATTGTGGATCGCAGGCGTTATCACAGTGTTACGACGTGCACAGCAGCTATTTTCTTGCACGCGGCCAGATTACCCTCGACGACTTGCCGTTCGTGTTCTATAGCCTGATCGAGCGCGGCAGGGGTCCGAACAACGCCGGTATCCGCGTCATCCAGCGCAGCCGTGGTGCCGATGGTTGAGCGTGTGGTCGAGCGCCGGACAAGTCAGGCCAAACTGCTACAATCGACGCGGTTCTCATCTCTACTGTACCGATGTCCGATCGTCTGCTGCTGCGGCTGAATTCCGATGAAAGCCTGGCCTGGCTCGCGCAGGATGCGCAGGGCCGCGCCTTGTCGGGTAGCAATGCGGGCGCGCCTGCGGCAGAAACGATTGCGCGTGCGCGCCGCATCGTGGTGCTGGTGCCGGCAGAAAGCGTCTTGCTGCTGGATACCCCGCGCATGTCCGCGCAGCGTGCGCAGTTTTCCAAGGCACTGCCCTTCGTGCTCGAGGATCAGCTTGCCAGCCCGGTCGAGGACTTGCATTTCGCCGTGCCAGAGCGCCTGAGTGATGCGCGTGTGCCGGTGGCGATCGTCGAGCGTGGCGTGTTGCGTGGCTGGCTCGAACGCCTCGCGCGCGATGGCATCCGTCCGGATGTGCTGATTCCTGAAACGCTCGCGATGCCGAACGGCGCCGTCGTGATCGAGGACGATCGCGCGCTGCTGCGCACGGCGACGGCGCAGGCGGGTACTTGCGATCTGGCCGGATTGCCGGATTGGCTGCAACTCATCGCCGCCGATGCCGGGCAAACTTCGGCGCCATCCCCCCAACTCGAAGTCCACGATTTCCGTGCGGCACCGGCGCTAACCTTGCCGGTTGCGGTCGCGCGTTACCACGAGCGCCAGCGCGATGCGCTCGCATTTTTCGCCGCGCAGCTGGGTGCCGAGCCACTGCTGAATCTGCTGCAGGGCGAATTTGCTCCCGCGCACCGGCAGGCGCCGGCAAGAAGGCTCTGGCGCATCGCCGGCGGCTTGGCCGCCGCCGCCATCATTTTGTTATTTGTATACTATGGCGCAGATTGCTGGCGTCTGGCGCATGCGTCCGATCAGCTCGATACCGCCATGCACGACGCTCTGCATCAGGGCTTTCCGGAGATGGATAAAGTCGCCGGCGATCCGCGCCAGTTGCTGGAAAGCGCGCTGACACGCGTGCGCGGCGGCGCCGACGCCGGCGGTCTGCTGCGGGTGCTTACGCAAGTATCACCCACGCTCGGCAGCACTACGCGCACCACGCTCAAGACCATCGAATACCACAACGCCACGCTGGAGCTCGGTCTGCGCGCGCCGGATGTGCCGGCGCTGGATCTGATCCGCGAGCGACTGGCGAATCTGCCAGGCCTCAAGGTTGAAGTCACTGCGGCGACCTCCGCCGACAACGGCGTCGACGGACGCCTGCGCATTGCCGGAGCCAAGCCGTGATCCGCGCCTGGTGGCGCCGCCTGCAACTGCGCGAGCAGCGCATGCTTGGCGCGGGCGCAGTCATCGTTGCGCTGCTGCTGGGCTGGGCGCTGCTTTGGTATCCGCTGATGCATGCGCGCACCGATCTGGAAAAACGTGTTGCAAGCCAGCGTGCTGATCTGGCCTGGATGCAGCAGGCGTTGGGCGAAGTGCACCAGCTGCACGCGCAGGGCACGCATGGCCGCGCTGAGCGGCAGGGCAAGTCTCTATTGGCGCTGGCCGATGTCAGCGCGCGCGGCGCGGCGCTGGCCGGTGCGCTCAAGCGCGTGGAACCGGCTGGCGGCAAGAGCGTGCGCGTGAATTTCGAGGTCGCCAATTTTGATGCGCTGGTGAACTGGCTGGAAGCCCTGGCGCGTGATTATGGCGTGCAGGCGACCGATTTTTCCGCTGACAAGGTCGAAGGTCTGGGCTTGGTCAATGCGCGGGTGACGCTAGAAGACAGCGAGCGCTGATTCCCACTGTTTCTTTCTAAAAAAGTCCACAATGAAACTTCTGCGCAACCTGTTCCTGATCCTTGTCGTCTTGCTCGTCATCGTCGGCGTGGTGGCGGCTACCTGTCCGGCGGAATATGCCTACCGGTTCATTGCCGATCGCCTCGGTGCGGTGAAACTCACCGGGATCAGCGGCAGCATATGGAACGGGCATGCGACTCGTATCCAAGTGTTCGGCCAGGAATTGGGTGCGCTCGATTGGCATCTGCAAGCCGCGCCGCTACTCAACCGTGAGTTGATGGCGAACATCGACCTGAGCGGCGGCGAAGTGACGGCGGCGGGACTCGTCGATCGCACCGCCGATGGCACGATCACAGTGCGCGACGCGAGCTTCCATTTCCCCGCGATCATGGCGGCGCCGGCGCTCGATATTCCGGCGCTGCAACTGCTCGGCAGCATCGAGGGCAAGCTGGCCCAAGCACAGTTGCGTAGCGCCTGGGTCGATGATGCCAGCGGCAGTCTGCGCTGGAACAATGCGGCTGTGACCGGCGCGGCACAGGCGCAGTTGGGTGATCTGGAAGCAACGTTTTCCTCCGCGCCGGACAGCACGATCGCCGGCGTCGTGCACGATCTAGGCGGGCCGTTGCAAGTGAACGGCACGTTCAAGGTGGCTGCCGGCAGTTTCGACGCCGAAGCCACGCTGGCCGCACGCGACGGAAACCCGCAGGTGAAGGAAGCGCTACGTTATATCGGCGAGCCACAGGCCGATGGCAGTTCGCATCTGGTGATCCACGGTGGTCTGTTCAAACTGCTCTGATGGACCTGCCCTGATGATGAGCGTGAACTGATGGATGCGGCATTTTCCACTTTTCTCGAGCGCGCCCTCGAGGTTGCACGCGAAGCAGCGACGGCAGCCGCGCAGGTAATCCGCGCACATTACCAGCGCGGCGTTGCGGTTGAGATCAAGCCCGATGCGACGCCGGTGACGATCGCCGACCGCAACGCCGAGTCCACGATAAAAAGTATACTCAAGCGCGAATTTCCGGATCACGCGTTCTATGGCGAGGAACACGGACGCGAAGGCGAGGGCGATTTTCTGTGGCTGATCGACCCGATCGATGGCACCAAGGCATTCGTGCGCGGCTATCCCATGTTTTCGACCCAGATTGCGTTGATGCATCGCGGCGAACTGGTGCTCGGGGTTTCCAGTGCGCCGGAGTTCGGCGAAATCGCGTGGGCGCGAATCGGCGGCGGCGCATTTCTGGATGGCGTACCGATTCATGTTGCTGCGACCGCGGAATTTGGTCCGGGGACCGCGATCTCGATCGGCAATGTTAGAACTCTGACCAGCGATTCGCGCTGGAATGTGCTCGGCGATCTGATCCGACGCAGCGGCCGCATCCGCGGCTATGGCGATTTCCTGCACTATCACCTGCTCGCGCGCGGCTGCATCGATCTGGTGATCGAGTCGGATGTCAATATTCTGGATATCGCCGCGCTCGCGGTGATTGTGCGCGAGGCAGGTGGTGTGTTCACCGACTTGGCGGGCCGCGCACTGACGCTGGATACAACCAGCGTGTTGGCGGGCACGCCGGCATTGCATGAGCAGGCGTTGGCGTTGCTGACGTAGCGAGTTTCCCGTTCGTCGTACGCTTACCGCTCGTCATTCCTGCGAAGGCAGGGCTTTCAACAGCGGAGCGGGTCATCCAGTTCTGGCTTGCTTTAGAGTCAAAAACTGGATTCCGGGCTCCGCCTGCGGCGGCCCCAGAATGACGAATTGTTAAAGTGTTCCGCGTTACAATCCCGCCATGCGAAAACCTCCTATTGTCCATTCCACGCGACCCGCCGAAGGTAGCCAATTTCTCAAAGTCGAACTACTCGATCTGGAATTTTCCAATGGCGAGCGTCGCACCTACGAGCGTCTGAAAGGCTCGGGCCTCGGCGCCGTCGTCATCGTGCCCATGCGCGACGACGATACCGTGTTGCTGGTGCGTGAATACGGCGCCGGTATCGATCGCTATGAACTTGGCTTGCCGAAAGGGCGCCTGGACCAGGACGAAACCGTCGAGCAGGGCGCGAATCGCGAGTTGAAGGAAGAAATCGGTTTCGGCGCGCGCGACCTGCATATCCTCACCACGCTGTCGCTATCGCCGGCGTACATGACGAGCATGACCCACGTCGTGCTTGCGCGTGATTTGTACCCGGAGCGTTTGACCGGCGATGAGCCGGAAGAGCTCGAAGTAGTGGAGTGGAAAATGTCGCAATTGCACCAATTGATTGCGCAGCCCGAAGTCACCGAAGGCCGCTCGATCGCCGCATTGTTCATCGCCCGCGAATATCTGGCCGGTCGCTTCCGGCCGCGCGTATGAGCGCTGCTGCAGATGGCGATCTCGGCGAGCTTGCCCGCGGCTGCTGCGCAATTGCGCGCACGGCCGGTGCCGCGATCATGCGGGTTTACGCGGGTGATTTCGCGGTCGAGCGCAAGGACGACAATTCGCCGCTGACCGCGGCCGATCTTGCCGCACACCGGGCGATTCTCGACGGCCTGCACGTGTTGACGCCGCAGATTCCGGTGCTGTCGGAGGAATCCGCGGTACAGGCCGGCTGGGATGAGCGTCGGCGCTGGGCGCGGTACTGGTTGGTCGACCCGCTTGACGGCACCCGCGAATTCGTCAAGCGCAACGGCGAGTTCACGGTCAATATCGCCCTGATCCACGAGCACCAGCCAGTGCTCGGCGTGGTATTTGCGCCGGCGCTGGATGAAATGTACTGGGCGTGGCGCGGCGGCCATGCGTATTTCGCTGATTTGAAACAAAGTGGAAAAGTGGAATTGCACACCCGCCGCCGCAGCAATCCATTGCTTATTGCCGGCAGCCGCTCGCATGCCGATCCGCGCCTGACCGCGGCGCTGGCCAAACTTGGCGCGCACGAGTTGAGGCCGCTTGGCTCGTCGCTGAAATTCTGTCGCGCCGCGCGTGCTGAAGTGGATTTGTATATTCGCTATGGTCCGACCAGCGAATGGGACACCGCGGCCGGGCAGTGTGTGCTTGAACAGGCCGGCGGTGGAGTCACTAATTTTGCCGGCGTGCCATTGCGCTACAACGCCAAGGAATCCTTGCTCAATCCGGATTTTCTGGCATTCGGCGACACCGCCGTCAATTGGGCCGCCTTGTTGCGTGGAGATGCGACGCGTGCCTGAATTAAGCATCGACGACCTGCTGCGCATCATGGCCACGTTGCGCGATCCCAAACACGGCTGTCCCTGGG
>JANXVS010000168.1 GCA_025351555.1 Pseudomonadota bacterium
CTACTATCCGCTGTCGACCCTGATGCTGGCCGGCATCCGCCAGGTGTTGGTGATCAACACACCGCATGAGCAGGCATTGTTCCGGCAATTGCTCGGCGATGGCTTGCAGTGGGGCATCGATATCCACTATGCGGTGCAGCCGAGTCCCGACGGACTGGCGCAGGCGTACGTCATTGGCCGCGATTTCGTCGGCGGCGAGCCGAGTTGCCTGATTCTTGGCGACAACATTTTTTACGGCCACGGCCTGACCGACGTGCTGCGCCGTGCTGCGCAGCGTACGCATGGCGCGACCGTGTTTGGTTACTGGGTGTGCGATCCGGAACGCTACGGCGTGGCGGAATTCGATGCCAGCGGTAAAGTCTCCGGGCTCGAGGAAAAACCGGCGCAGCCGAAATCGAACTACGCTGTAACTGGTTTGTATTTTTACGACCAGCGCGCCTGCGATTTCGCCGCATCGCTGAAGCCCTCGCCGCGCGGCGAATTCGAAATCACGGATTTGAATCGTCGCTATCTTGAAGATTCCTCGCTGATGCTGGAAAAGCTCGGCCGAGGTTTCGCCTGGCTCGACACCGGTACGCACGAGTCGTTGACGCAGGCCTCGAACTACATCGAGACGATCGAAAATCGGCAGGGCTTGAAAGTGTGCTGCCCCGAGGAAATCGCCTATATCAATGGCTGGATCGACGCCGAACAGGTGCTGCGTCTGGCGCAGCCGCTAGCCAAGAACGCCTATGGCCAATATCTGCAACAATTGGTCAAGCAAGGGCCGGTGGCATGAAAGTGATCCAGACCGACTTACCCGGTTGCGTGGTAATCGAGCCGACCGTGCATGGCGATGCCCGCGGTTATTTTTACGAAAGCTTCCACGCGCAAAAGTATAAAAATGCCGGGTTGGACTTTCGCTTCCTGCAAAGCAACGTGTCGCGGTCCGCACAGGGCGTGTTGCGTGGCCTGCACTACCAGTTCCCGAACCCGCAGGGTAAGTTGGTGAACGTGCTGGAAGGTGAGGTCTACGATGTCGCCGTCGATATCCGTGTCGGTTCGCCGACATTCGGGCGCTGGGCCGCCGCCGTGCTGACCGCCGATAACAAGCGCCACTTCTGGATACCGGAAGGTTTCGCCCACGGTTTCGCCGTGCTGTCGGAAAACGCCACCTTCTGCTACCAGTGCACCGCGCTGTACGACCACGCTGCTGATGCCGGCATCCGCTGGAACGACGCCGATATCGCGATCGACTGGCCACTCGGCACACCAGCGTTGTCGGAAAAAGATCAGCGTGCGCCGTTTCTGCACGAGATTCCGCACGACCGGCTGCCGCAGTACGCCGCGTGAAGATCCTGCTGCTCGGCGCCCATGGACAGGTCGGTTTCGAGCTGGCGCGATCGCTGGCGCCGTTGGGCGAGTTGCATGCTGGGACGCGCGACGGCAAGCATCTGAGCAACCCGGTCAGGTGCATTGTCGCGGATCTGGCGAACCCGGAAACGCTTGGCAATGCATTGCACGCGGTCGCTCCGGATATCGTGGTCAATGCCGCCGCGTATACGGCGGTGGATCGTGCCGAGGACGAGGAAAATCTCGCCGACCGCATCAATCACCACGCGCTGACCGTCCTCGGTGCCTGGGCAAAACGTACACAAGCGCTCATTGTCCACTATTCCACAGATTACGTTTTCGATGGGTGCGGCACGCGGCCGTATCGTGAAGACGATGCGACCGCACCGCTGGGCGTCTACGGTCGCAGCAAGCTCGCGGGCGAAAACGCACTGCGCGAATCCGGTTGCGATCATCTGGTTTTTCGCACGGCATGGGTTTATGCGGCGCGCGGACGGAATTTCCTTCGGACCATGTTGCGACTTGGCGCCGAGCGCGACCAGTTGCGCGTCGTCAACGATCAGTGCGGTGCGCCAACATCGGCACGGCTGATTGCGGATGCGACGGCGCAGGCGCTGGCGCGCGATGTGCGCACCAACGGCACCTATCACCTGTGCGCGTCCGGCGAATGTACCTGGTACGAATTCGCGCGCGCGATTTTCCTGCGCGCCGCCGCGGCGGGCATTATTCAACGTGAGCCGCAAGTGGTGCCGGTCACGACCGCCGACTATCCGACCAAGGCGCAGCGGCCGGCGTACTCGGTGCTCGATACGGCGAAATTCCGCGACGCGTTCGGTCTACACTTGCCGCATTGGGAACATGGGCTTGATGCGGTGATCGGCGAGTTGGCGACGATGCGGGCCGGCGGTTGAAGCAAAATAGGGTGTGTAAATGTTGATTCCAGTCATCCTCTCCGGCGGCGCCGGCACCCGCCTCTGGCCAGTGTCGCGCAGCGCCTACCCGAAGCCGTTCATGCGCATGGCCGATGGCGAATCGCTGCTGTACAAGACGCTGGATCGTGCCTTGCACCTGGCTGACGACGGCCGGGTTTTGACCGTGACCGGCCGCGATTATTATTTTCTTACCCGCGACGTCTACGCGCAGCATGCCGGCGCGAATCTGGATAACTTGCCGTTTCTGCTGGAACCGGCAGGGCGCAACACCGCGCCGGCGATCGTGCTGGCGGCCTTATATACCATCGAGCATGTCGGCAAGGATGCGATCCTGCTGGTGCTGCCGGCCGATCACCTGATCCGCGATATCGATGCGTTTGTCGCCGATGCGCAGCGTGCGCGGGAGCTGGCACAAGACGGCCGGCTCGTCACGTTCGGCATTCCGCCGACCCAGCCCGAGACCGGATTCGGCTATATCCGCATGGGCACGCCGATTCCACAAAGCGGCGGAAGGGAAATTGCGGCCTTTGTGGAGAAGCCCGACTTGGCGACGGCGCAAGCCTATCTGACAGCGGGCGATTACGTCTGGAACTCGGGTATGTTCTGCTTTTGCGCCGATGCCTTGCTGGCGGCGGCGCAACTCATGTGCCCGGAGGTGCTCGCCGCCGCGCGTACCTG